>NZ_JBRAGO010000005.1:16958-81353 GCF_052746595.1 Leptodesmis sp. | reverse complement strand
TCTTGGGAAGCCCGCACCGTATGCGTAGCATTGGTGTCGGGAGGATGTCACTGCCTTTGTCTCTGGAGCAACCCCTGGCAGCTAAACCGCTTTACTGCCCACTATCCACTATCCACTATCCAATACCCATCCCTCCCCAATCCAAAATCCCAAATCTAAACCAAGTCCAGCTAGAAAACTTGAGTTTTTCTCTACAAAAAACTACCGTTCTGGACTTGGACGCGGTTTAAAATCCAAAATCTCCTATCGCTTGCGCTAGAGTCATTAAGGCTGGTGCATTCAAGACAATTCCATGACCGATCCTGCCCCAACTTCTGACCTGACCAGTGGCTTACCCGAACGGCTGATTAAATATAAAGTGCAGTATGCCCATCACCGGGAAGTGAACCGGGACGATCTCACGCCAATGATGCGGCATTATGTGGAACTGAAGGATCAGTATCCCAACGCCTTATTGCTATACCGGATTGGTGATTTTTTTGAAACCTTCTTTCAAGACGCGATCGCCGTCGCCCGTGAACTGGAAATCGTCCTGACGGCAAAACATGCGGGAGAAGCAGTGGGTCAGGTGCCCCTGGCCGGAATTCCGCACCATGCCCTTGATCGCTACTGTGCCCTATTGGTTGAGCGGGGGTATGCGGTTGCTGTCTGTGACCAGACTGAAGATGCCGCCGATGTGCAGGGCCGACTGGTGCAACGGCAAGTTACCCGAATTATCACTCCTGGCACGGTACTGGAAGAAGGGATGTTGAACGCCCGCTGCAACAACTTCCTAGTGGCGGTGGTGATTGCCGGACAGCAGTGGGGATTGGCCTATGCAGATGTCTCCACAGGTGAATTCTTAACCACTCAGGCAGAAAACCTGGAACACTTGACCCAGGAACTGATGCGGTTGCAGCCTGCGGAAGTTCTGGTGCCCACCAATGCCCCAGATCTGGTCAGTCTTTTGCGTCCTGGCGAAAAGTCCGATCAATTGCCTGACTGTTTGCCCTCCCAGTTCTGCTATACCCTGCGACCCCAGGCTCCCTTTATCCTCTCCGAAGCTCGCTATCGTCTGCTGCAACGGTTCAAAGTACGATCGCTAGAAGGCATGGGCTGTGATCATCTTCCCCTGGCAGTACGAGCAGCAGGAGGCTTACTGGAATATCTGGAAACTACATCAGAACGCGGCACTTTAGAGCCAGAAGTAGAACCTCAAAATCCAAAATCCAAAATCCAAAATCCAAAATTATCTCGCGCCTCCTTACAAAAAGTACCGCTCCAACCTCTTTGCACCTATACCCTGAGCGAATACCTGACGATCGATTATCAGACCCGCCGCAATCTGGAAATTACGCAAACGGCACGCGATGGGACGTTTCATGGGTCGCTGCTGTGGGCACTCGATCGCACCAGCACCGGCATGGGCAGTCGGATGCTGCGTCGCTGGCTACTGCAACCGTTACTCAACCTGGCTGATATTCAGGCGCGTCAGGATTCCCTGGAGGAATTGGTGTGCAACAGCTTTTTGCGGCAAAACGTGCAGCGGCTACTGAAGCAAATTTATGACCTGGAACGGCTAGCGGGACGGGCTGGTTCTGGGACTGCCAATGCCCGTGATCTTGTCGCTCTGGCCGATTCCTTTGCCCGCCTGCCTGACTTAGCGACGGTCGTGGCAAAAGCTCAATCCCCTTACCTGATTGCTTTACAATCCACGCCCTCGGAATTAGAGGCAATGGGATCGCTATTACGATCGCACTTAGTCGAAAATCCGCCGCTGACCCTTTCGGAAGGCAACCTGATTCGGGATGGTGTGAATCCAACGCTGGATGAATTACGGCAGCAGGTAGAAGCGGATCAGAAATGGATTCGGGATCTAGAGGCGATCGAGCGGGAACGCACCGGCATTCAGACCCTAAAAGTCAATTACAACAAAACCTTTGGCTATTACATCAGCATCTCCCGCGCCAAAGCAGAGCAGGCCCCCAAAGACTATCAACGCAAACAAACCCTGACCAATGAAGAGCGATACATTACCACCGAACTGAAGGAGCGAGAAAACCGCATTCTCTCTGCCCGTGATGAGTTGAATCGGCTGGAGTACGAGATTTTTGCTAACCTGCGATCGCAAGTCGGTGCCCAGGTAGAACAAATCCGCACCGTCGCCAGAGCCGTCGCTGCTGCTGATGTCCTCTGTGGTCTGGCCGAGGTTGCCGCCCTGCAAGGCTACTGCCGTCCTCGCATGACCTCCGATCGGCGTATCGAAATCATCAATGGTCGCCATCCCGTCGTCGAACAATCCTTGCCCAGCGGATTTTTTGTCCCTAATTCAACGGGGTTGGGAGGGCAGCAGGCAACAGGCAGCAGGCAACAGGCAGCAGGAGAGGAGGTAATGGAAGATAGGGAAGGTGGGGAAGCAGAACCACCTCTAAAATCCCCAATCTCCAATCCCCAATCCCCAATCGACCAAGGACAAAAGATAAAGGACGGAGGACAGAGAATAAACTCCCCCGATCTGATCATCCTGACCGGCCCTAATGCCAGTGGCAAAAGCTGTTACCTGCGACAGGTGGGGCTGATTCAACTGATGGCGCAGGTGGGGAGCTATGTTCCAGCGCAGGCGGCAACCCTGGGGATTTGCGATCGCATTTTTACCCGCGTGGGGGCCGTGGATGATCTGGCGACGGGACAGTCCACCTTTATGGTGGAGATGAATGAAACGGCTAATATTCTCAACCATGCCACTCCCCGATCGCTGGTATTGCTGGATGAAATCGGTCGAGGAACGGCCACCTTTGATGGTCTGTCGATCGCCTGGGCCGTGGCTGAATATCTCGCGACTGAGATTCGCGCCCGCACCATCTTTGCCACCCATTACCATGAATTGAATGAGCTGGCCTCGATCCTGCCCAACGTCGCTAACTATCAGGTAACGGTGAAGGAATTGCCGGATCAAATTGTCTTCCTGCATCAGGTACAACCCGGTGGGGCCGATCGCTCCTACGGCATTGAGGCTGGACGGTTAGCGGGCTTACCTGCTGCAGTGATCCAGCGAGCCAAACAGGTCATGGGACAGATTGAAAAACACAGCAAGATTGCGATCGGACTGCGGCAAAGCAATGCGACTGCAAAAACTGCTCAGGAGAAGCATAGCAACGGTTATCTGGAATCCTCAGATCCACCCTCAGAACAGTTGACCATTTTTGGTGCTTAAGGTGATCTGGCAATCCTATCTGGATTGTGAGAGATTTTCTGCCGGAAAAGCCTCTCACAACTACTACTTCTCTCACGACTGATTTAGGACCACGCTCTGTCTGGTGGTATTCCAAATCGTTGTTTTGGTTGGGTAGAGACGTTCCGGCGGAACGTCTCTACTGTGGTAACGGCGATCGCCACGTTCCGTCCCAGGGTTCGCCCCCTGTTTCTAGTCCTGCCACATTACTGTTGGCTTGCAGAATCATGCGGCCCGTCCAACGATCTCTCAATTCCAACCGCAACCGACCATGAGTCGTATCCCGGCAACGAAATTGCAGGCCGTTCTGCGAGGGAACCCGCACCTCGACTGGCGGACTTTCTACAATTCCCCACACAGTCACTGTGTATTTTTCATTTTCTGCCCAGACGTGCCAGTAACCCCAGGGTTCCACTTCCCAGCCCACTGTCGCATTCCAGGGGGCAAACTCATAAAACTGGCCGCAGTGATGAATCCCAATCAGGGCAACAGACTCAAACCACCACAACACCTGACGCTTGCCCCCCGCTGCTGTCAGTGCCAGATCAAGCTCCCCAGCAAAGGCATTACAATTCAACCAGAACCATTTCTGCGGAAACGCCCCACCCCAGTTCTTTTCGGCATAGGCTGGAGCATTCACAAAGTCATAACGCCGTCCTCGCCACTCAATCCATCCGCTGGCTAACCCATGAGCCATCAGGACTTGCCAACCCGGTTCAAAAATCTGCAAGGACGAGAGCCATCCAGCGGTCGATCGCGGCCTCTCTGTGACATTGCCCCACCTATATAGGGGCTGAGTGTGGTACTGCCAGCGAATCACCCCATCATTGGGAAATCGCAGGACACCTTGATGCCAGGTTGTCGTCACCTGATATCCCTCCTGAACCTGCTGATCAAAGTCATGGGGAGCCAGAAAGCGGGGCAAAGATCCATCCTTCCAGGTACGCCAGTGACCCAATCCCAAGCGATCTCGCCAGCCCCAGAACGATCGCACATCAGGAAACGTCCGACAAAGGTACTCATCGTCTGGCCCCAGGAGTTGAGCCGCGCCACCAGTGGTTGGTGTCTCCCCTGCAGGATCTTCTATGGAGTACATAAAAGCAAAAGTCTGCTGACAGTCGGTGAGCGTCACTCGGAAGTACCATCCCTCAAAAAAGCGGTTCAGTTGACCATGCCAGTGATAGCCGCTATGGGGCGTCTCTATTAGGTAGTGAAGCACGTCAATTTTGCTGGATCTACTGCACCTTTGGAATCTATGCTTGCTGGGCAAAAAAGTCCATAGACTAAATATTAGGAACAAGATTAAAAACCTTGAACAATCCTTAACCAGACCTTTCCCTAGCTTGTTGTATACTTCCTGTAACAAAACTGAGGAAACTCACAAGTTCCACTTACAATGTGGATTTTTTTTCGGGTATACTGAGAATAGGCTTAACTCTTAAGTCAGGTGTGAGTGAGAGTAAAATCATGTCAAAAATACTTTGGAATTTAGTATTGGCAGCGCCTGCAATAATCGGTGCAGGATATGTTAATGCCGCTCAGGCTGAAACCTTGAATCAAGGTGTAGTTGCTGAACCAACCGCTGCCACCGAACAGCATGAAACCATTGTGGCTCAAGCAGTCCCTTCTGCTAGCCCTGCCACAGATAATAGCCAAATTCTGAACCAGATTAATTCTTACAGTGTAGAGGGGAGAGGCAACAGTCTCGATCAGGTGACTTCTGTTTCCCAGTTCAGCGATGTGAAGCCAACGGATTGGGCTTACCAGGCTTTGAAGTCCCTGGTGGAGCGCTACGGCTGCATTGTGGGTTATCCTGACAAGACCTACCGGGGTAATCGTGCCCTCACTCGTTGGGAGTTTGCCGCTGGTCTGAATGCCTGCCTGGACAAAATTCAAGAATTAATCGCTGCTGCGACCGCTGATTTTGTTCGCAAAGAAGATCTGGAAACGGTGAAAAAGCTCCAGGAACAATTTGCGGCAGAACTAGCCTCGCTGCGGGGACGAGTGGATGCTCTGGAGGTTCGCACGGCAACCCTGGAGAAACAACAATTCTCTACTACCACAAAACTAGCGGGTGAGGCTATCTTTGCGATCGCCGATACCTGGGGTGATTCTGCAACTGTTCGCGGTAATGGCAGACCTATTCCAGGAACCATTGCTGAAGATCGGACTGAAACCATCTTTGCCAATCGGGTACGCCTGTCTCTCAACAGCAGTTTCAGTGGGAAGGATCTGTTGCGCTTGCGACTACAGGCCCGCAATGTCACTCCCTTCAGTGGCGCAGGTCTGACAGGTACCCAGGAAACCCGCCTATCCTTCGACGGTAACGAAAACAATTCTGTCTTTATTGATAAAGCGTTCTATCGCTTCCCCGTTGGGCAGAATCTGCGGATTCAAATTGATGCTACCAACGCTGAAATATATGACGGTATCATCAGTACCCTGAGTCCGTTTGAAAGCAGCGGTCAGGGAGCAATTTCTCGCTTTGGTCGCTTCAACCCAATCTATCGGGCCAATAACCCGGGTAATACTGGATCAGCTGGGATTAGCTTTGACCTCAAGCTTGGCGATTTTGGAGCCTTGCAAGGTGGTTACTTTGCAGGTCCCAATAGCAATGACCCTAGCATCAAGAATGGGTTATTCAATGGTGCTTATGCAGCACTGGGTCAACTGGTGCTTCGACCCATGAAAACCCTGGATATTGGCTTTACTTACGTTAATGCCTACTATCCAGGAAATCAGGTGAATGTTACCGGAAGCACTGGAACTGGTTTTGCGATTAATCCGTTCACTGGTCAGACTGTAGGTCGTGTGGCGAACTTCGGCAGAGCCTTAAGTTCAGAGAACTACGGTATCCAATTACAGTGGCGAGTAACCCCAGCAATCACGGTGGGAGGTTGGTATGGTTACACGATGGCCTACCGCAAGTCCAACAACGATTTTGCCGAGATTCAGAACTGGGCTGCCTTTCTGGGCTTCCCTGACTTAGGTGGGAAAGGTAATTTGGGTGGTCTGCTATTTGGGCAAACCCCCAGAGTCACCAATACTCGCTTCCGTCCGTCGGGCGCGAATAATGCCCTGCGAACTCAAGACTATGAAGCACCGCTTCAGTTGGAAGCATTCTATCGTTACCGGGTTAATGACAATATTTCCATTACCCCTGGAGTATTTGTCCTCTTTAGTCCAGAAGGTAATAGTACTAACAACACTCAATATGTAGGGGTGATTCGTACTACCTTCACGTTCTAAACCAAGTCTCGCTAGAACATCATCGGTTTCTCATAAAAAAACTAGAGTTCTAGGCTTGGGCAAGGTTTAAATTTTGGATTAGGGATAGAATCTCGGTTCTATCCTGAATTCCTCCTCACATCAAGCACAGAGATTCCACTCAGGTGGAATCTCTTTTCTTTTAGTCGCTTAAATTTTTTAGTCGCTTAAAGTATCCAAAACCCTAGCGGTAAACCGTAGTATGATAAAAAGTATCTGCGCTTATGTCACCCAGTTTGGATAGATCCGTGGAACTTTCTTGTAAAAACGAGTATGCAATCCTGGCGTTAATCGAGTTAGCGGCCCATTTTAATAGCGGTGAACCCCTACAAATCCGCCAGATCTCTCAACAGCAGCAAATCCCCGATCGCTACCTGGAGCAACTGCTGGCCACATTACGTCGGGGGGGGCTGGTGCGATCGCAACGGGGCGCACGGGGAGGTTACGTCTTGGCGCGAGAACCCTGGAAGATTAATTTACTGGAAGTCATAACCTGTTTGGAAGGAGCCGATTCTCAGCCGATCGACCAGGATGCTCCTGTAAAAACCGTGGAAAGCGCCGTGATTAGTGAACTGTGGAATGAAGCTCATCAGGCAGCTCAATCCGTTCTACAGCGCTATACCCTACAGGATTTGTGTGAAAAACGGGATGCCCGCCGTCAATTGGACATCATGTATTACATTTAGAATTCACTTCAATGTGTCTTTTCGCTTCTCCTTCTATTGCTCTAAACAGCGAACCCTCTAAACAGTAAATCATGCGAATTGCTCAGAACATTACGGATCTCATCGGTCATACCCCGCTGGTACAACTCAATCGGATTCCCCAAGCAGAAGGGTGTGTTGCCCAAATTGTCGTCAAACTGGAGAGTATGAATCCCTCCTCATCCGTAAAAGACCGGATTGGCATTAGCATGATTACCGCCGCCGAACAGGAAGGGTTGATTTCACCGGAAAAAACGGTGCTGGTAGAACCGACTTCTGGCAACACCGGAATTGCTCTGGCGATGGCCGCTGCCGCCAAAGGGTATCGGTTAATCTTGACCATGCCAGAAACCATGAGTGCCGAGCGGCGAGCCATGCTGCGGGCTTATGGAGCAGAACTAGAACTGACTCCCGGCATTGAAGGTATGAGTGGCTGCATTCAACGGGCACAAAAAATTGTTGATACCCTGCCCAATGCTTACATGCTGCAGCAGTTCCGCAATCCGGCTAATCCTAAAATTCATCGCGAAACAACGGCTGAAGAAATTTGGGCTGATACTGATGGGCAGGTGGATATGCTGGTGGCGGGAGTGGGGACAGGTGGCACGATCACCGGAGTCTCGGAAGTAATCAAGCAACGCAAGCCCACCTTCAAAGCGATCGCCGTTGAACCCTCCAATAGTTCCGTGCTGTCCGGTGGTCGTCCAGGGCCGCACAAAATTCAGGGGATTGGGGCTGGCTTTGTGCCGCCTGTCTTAAATGTCAACCTGATTGATGAAGTGATTGCTGTGTCCGACGAGGATGCGATCGCCTACGGTCGTCGGTTAGCTCGGGAAGAAGGATTGTTGTCCGGGATTTCCAGTGGTGCGGCCCTATATGCCGCCCTGCAGGTGGGACGACGGCCAGAGAATGAAGGCAAACTGATTGTCATGATTCAGCCCAGCTTTGGCGAACGTTACCTCAGCACTCCCCTATTCCAGGATCCAGAACTGATGACAGCAGGGCCAACGAACTAAGGAATGTGGATTAAACAATAGCGAATCTTGTAGGATGTGTTAGGCGACAGCCGCAACGCATCGGTACCTGAGGATCGAAGATAATGCGTGACGCTGCGCTAACCCATCCTACAGAAGGATTCTAAATTATTACAGCCAAGATCCCAATGGCGAATGACTACTACCACACCCTGGAAGTGAGTCCAACGGCGACTCAAACTGAGATCAAGCAAGCCTATCGTCGGCTAGCTAAACTCTTCCATCCGGATAGCAATCGGAGTACCTCAAATCACGACAAAATTGCCCGACTGAACGCCGCTTATGAGGTGTTAGGCGACCCGCAGCAACGCCAAGCGTATGACCAGCAGCGCAGCTATCATGCTCACTTAGAAGCGGCTGGGTTCTCGGTGGGTAAAACAACCCGGCAGGAACGCACCGCAGCGGCCCAAGCCCGACACCGGAGAACCCAGAAAACCGGCCAACAGGCGGATGCAGAACTCCAGGAATGGATTAACCAGATCTATACTCCTGTTCTTCGCCTGTTACACAAAATCCTGGATGCATTCAACGATCGAGTAGACGATCTGGCCGCCGATCCCTTTGATGACGAACTGATGCAGGACTTTCAGGATTATCTGGAAGATTGCCAGGATTGGCTCTATCAGGCTGAACGCATTTTTCGATCGCTGCCTAATCCTCCCAATGTTGCAGGTGTCGCCGCTAACCTCTTCTACTGCCTGAATCAGGTGGGGGACGGCATCGAACAGTTGGAATTTTTCACCAGTAGCTACGACGAGCATTACCTGCACACAGGCCAGGAACTATTTCGGATTGCCAAAGGATTACGCCGCGAAGCCCAGGCTGCCGTCAAAGCGATCGCCTGATTCTGCTGGGAATGGGGGATCGGGATACACTCCACACCCCAATCTCAAGGCTGTAGCTTACTCATCTAGAAATCGCTGTAAGCTGGCATGAATTTAAGAGTTTCTTAAGATTTTAACGTTTTCATTACCTGCCCTTAAAACCCTTGGGCTAAAGTCAGTATGGATAACTTTGAGTTAATAAAACGTCCTCACGATTATGGTTCTCAGTCGCAGAGAGCTGCTTGTTTTTCTGGGAGCCACCGCTGGCACCGTCGCCTGTGGCAAACTGCCATTTGTCAGCCGTCAAACTGTCTCCTCTGTTAACCTGCAGGAACTTTTAGGGTTTCAACCCATCAAAGGCCCTATTCCTCTGGCCACAGACGCATTGACTAGCGAGCAGCAAATCGCCCAGTACAGCGTCTACAACGTGGTCGATGATCTCGTCCTACCAGACGGGTTTACCTATGACATCATCGCGGCCTGGGGAGATCCGGTCGGCGACTCCCGCTTTGGCTACAACAATGATTACCTGGCGTTTTTTCCAACCGGACAGGATACGGCCAGGTTAGCCGTGAATTTTGAGTACATTAGCACCATTCCCTGGCAGCAAACTTATCAGCAGGTGATCGGTAAATCTCTGCCACTGGATGAGGTGAAAACCGCTATACAAACTGCTCTTCAGGCAGGCAACAATCAGGAAACAATCGGCCTCAATGCCTATGCCCTGCCTGCTGGCGATCCTCTCAAAGCCAAAGTCATCACCATTTGTCGAGAAGCATTGATTGATCAGGGAGTTGGCATCCTTTCTCTGAAGCAGAATGCGAATGGACAGTGGCAGCACATTCCTGCACCGGGCGATCGGCGGATTACAGGCATCTCCGGGCTAGAAGACGGACGATATTTGCAAGCGACCGGGCCAGCCGTAGCCATTTTTCAAAAATCTCAGGGGCAGGGGTATATAGATTCCCTGGGCGACAAAATTATCGGCACGATGCAAAACTGCGCCGGAGGCCAAACCCCCTGGGGAACGGTATTAAGTGCTGAAGAAAACTTTCAGGGGCAGGTACCGGAAGCCGTGTATCCCGATGGCACCTCTTTTCGGCCTGAAACTCGGCCCTTCAGCATCAGCGATGAAGAACTGATGGGATTGGGCAATGTGTTTGGGCTGGCGGGCAATAAGTATGGCTGGATTGTCGAAATCGATCCGGCCAATCCCGACGACTATGGCACCAAGCACACCTGGCTGGGTCGGTATCGCCATGAAGCGGTGGGAATTCGCGTGGAAGCCGGCAAACCGTTGGCATTTTATTCGGGATGCGATCGTCGGGGCGGCCATCTGTATAAGTTTGTCAGTCAAGAACCTGTTCGTGATCCAAAGGACAAAGCCAATTCTCGACTGCTGACCAATGGGATGTTGTATGTGGCTCAGTTACAGCCCGATGGCAGTGGCCGCTGGATTCCCCTCGCTCCCAGTACTCCCGTTGCCCCTCAGTCTCCCACCGTCCACAGTGGAGCCATGCTGCCCCTGCCCCAACGTCCTGAAGGCGGCAGTTTTAAAGCCGATGATCCCGCTCAAATTGAGGCTTTTCAACAGCGATTTAAAACGCTGGGTGATCTGTACAGTGGCACTCCTCAAGAAAAACAGGGAGCCATTCTGATTGATGCTCATCTGGCGGCTAATGCGGCTGGCGCGACCTGCACGGCTCGTCCGGAAGATACAAAAATTGGCCCCGATGGCTCTCTGTTTATTACCTTTACATCAGGTGGCATCAGTAAGGAAGACGGTAGTCCGGATGCTCGTATCTTTAAAGGGCCAGATGGCAATACAGCCTATGAATACGGTTGGATCATGCGCCTCACCGAGGATCAGAACCATCCTGCGGCCACCACCTTTCGCTGGCAGATGATTGCGACTGGAGGCGAACCGGCCAGTGGCGGACAGGGATTTGCCAATCCGGACAACCTGGCGTTTGATGCGAAAGGCAACCTGTGGATGGTGAATGATATGTCGTCTGATAAGCTGAATCAGGCCGTTCCGGCAGGCCGACAAGCTAATGGCGTTCCCGTTACCCCCTCCAATCTGAGAGGCATTTTTGGCAATAACAGCATCTGGTATCTGCCGCTATCGGGCAAAGCTGCCGGACAGGTCTTTTTATTTGGTACTGGCCCCATGGAGTGTGAGACGACTGGCCCCTGCTTTACTCCAGACCATAAAACACTCTTTTTATCAATCCAGCATCCGGGGGAAGTGCACGGGGTGCGGCAGAACATGGCCCTCAGCGATCGCGAGTTTGCCATCCGCACTACCGATGGTCGGGAATTTATGCAACGCCGCCAGGTTCCGATCGGGTCTAACTGGCCGGGTAAACAGCCAAATGATCCGCCTCGACCTGCGATCGTGGCAATTCGCCGTACCAATCAGCAAACATTAACTTTGTGATTGTTCAAGTGTATGAATCACAATTCTACAAAAATTGCGTCAGTTTTCGAAAATTGTTGTTAACATTCTCCTGCTGGGAATGTTAGGAACACCTGTGAACGCCGAAAATCAGCCACCCTCGGAACCCGAAATTCCACAATCTTCAGTACCATCAGCCTCAGTATCACCAGTCTCCCAACTGAAGTCTTATCACTGGCTATGGTTGGCGATTGGACTAGTCGGGGTTGCTATGCTATCAGCTACGGCAGGAGCACTGCTAGCTATCACAATGGCCAGTACTCCTTTGATGCAGCGTAAGTTGACCCCTCAGGAAGCGGCCGTATTTTCTAAAGGTGAACTTTCCAAGGTTAATAACCTGCAGTTGCCCGATCTCAGCCGTCCCGTCAATATTCTGGTGCTGGGAGCTAAAGTCCTGTCTAATGACGTAGCAGACGATTCAGGTCGAGTGCAGAAGCTGGGCTATCATGCTCTGATCAACTCCTTTGAGGGGTTGACCGATACGATGTTGTTGCTTCGGTTTAACCCAGAAACCCGAAAAATGGTGATTCTCTCAATTCCACGGGATACCCGCGTGGAGATTCCCGGTTATGGAATTGGCAAAATAAACGAAGCGAATGCCAATGGTGGGCCAGCTCTGAGTGCTAAAACAGTGAGCCAACTCCTGGAAGGAGTTGGCATTGATCGCTATATCACCATTAATGTGCAGGGGGTTCAAGCCCTAGTAGATGCCCTGGGTGGTCTGACGGTTTACGTTCCTAAGGACATGAAGTACACCGATGAAAGTCAGCACCTATATGTCAATTTAAAAGCGGGCAAACAACACCTGAATGGAGAGCAGGTTCTACAACTATTGCGCTTTCGTCATGATGCGTTGGGAGACATTGGCCGGATTCAGCGGCAGCAGATGGTGTTTCGTGCCCTCTCTGATCAGGCTTTGAATCCAGCAACACTGACTCGCTTTCCCCAAATTTTGTCCGTTATTCGATCGCACATTGACACAAATCTGACGGTTGAGGAACTGCTAGCACTCCTGGGATTTGCCACCCACATCGATCGCTCCAACATGCAAATGATGATCGTGCCAGGTCAGTACGGTGACATTGCCACCTATGGCACCAGCTACTGGTTAGCCGATAGCGATCGCATTGCAATGATGATGGCACAACACTTTAATGTGGGAACTCAAACAGCCACGACCATCGTTCCCAATCAGGTAAGAGTTTCGATTCAGGACAGCACCCAGCGATCATCTCCACAGAACATCCTGCAACGTCTTCAGCACGCGGGCTACAGCAATGTCATCGTCACTGACCCCTATGGGGAACCGTTAACTGTGACTCGCATCCTTGCCCAACAGGGAGATCTGGAAAGTGCTGAGGCCGTCCGTAAGGTACTCGGTTTTGGGGAAGTTCGGGTAGAAGGAACCGGTGATTTAAACTCTGATGTAACCATACAACTGGGTCAGGATGCCGTACCAAAGCAAGCACAAACTCCTTGACTAGAAGGGGGGCTTATCTGGAAACGATCGCACTCTTACTTCGGCTGTGTATTTCCCAACGGCCTGAGTGATCGTCTCGCGCAAATTTGCATACACCTTAGCAAAGGGCGGTTGGCGGTTCGATAACCCCAGGATATCAGAGGTGACAAGCACCTGACCATCGCAGTGCGGCCCTGCCCCAATGCCGATCGTGGGAATCATCAGTTTTTGGGTAATCTGACAGGCTAGGTCGCTGGGAATATGTTCCAGGACGATCGCAAAGGCTCCGGCCTGTTCTAAAGCGATCGCTTGCAATAAAATCTTCTCCCCCGCTTCCTGGGAACCCCCCTGTTGCCGATAGCCCAACTGGTGGACAGATTGAGGGGTTAATCCGACATGACCCATGACGGGAATTCCCGCTTCGACTAGACGAGCTACGGTTGTAACTGCAGTCGGATGGCCACCTTCTAGCTTGACAGCCTGTACTCCAGCTTCTTTCAATAATCGTCCTGCAGAATGAAATGCCTGCTCTACACTTTCCTGATAAGTCATAAACGGCAGATCGGCAACCAATAAGGCTCGCCTGGTGCCCCGCCGAACAGCCTTGGCATGATGGATCATCTCATCCAGGGTCACGGGTAAGGTGGTGTCGTATCCCAGGATCGCCATGCCTAGAGAGTCTCCTACCAGCAGTACATCAACTCCCGCTTCATCTAAAATTTGGGCCAGCGCATAATCCCAAACGGTTAATGCAGCGATCGCACGCCCTTCTTGCTTAAAGCGGATTAACTGTTGAGTGGTGATGGGCATAGGAGGAAAGGGATGAGGAATTGGGAATGAGGGATGAGGGATTGGGGATAAGGAATTGGGGACTAGGGGATATAGCCAGGATAACGAATTCACAGAATCTTTATGGATTTGGTGAATTAAACCTTGTCCAAGCCCAGAACCGGACTTTCTCTGATCAGAAAACGACCGTTCTCTAACTGGACTTGGTTTAGTCTGTTTCATTGCCTGTAATTTCTCTGGTAGTTGCTATTTTTTGGCGAACCCATTCACGGAAAGCTCGGCGCATGGCTTTTTGCATAAGTAAATGTGGTGACAGCGATCGGCAGCTTTTATGAATGGGGACATTTCGCGCCCCAGAGCTATCTGATAATAGAGATTAACCTAACTTACTGGCGCAACGTTTTCTATGGGTTTCTACATCTCGCCCCGCTTTCTGGACAAATTGTCTGTCCACATCACCAAAAATTATCTGGATTTGCCCAATGTCAAAGTACCGCTGATTCTAGGAGTTCATGGCCGTAAGGGAGAGGGGAAATCCTTTCAGTGTGAACTGGTGTTCGATCGCATGGGCGTGAATGTTGTTCATATGTCGGCGGGAGAGTTAGAAAGTCCCGATGCGGGGGATCCGGCCCGACTGATTCGATTGCGCTACCGGGAAGCCGCCGAAATGGTGAAGGTACGCGGCAAGATGGCCGTATTGATGATTAATGATATTGATGCCGGAGCGGGACGGGTTGATCAGTACACCCAATACACCGTCAATACCCAATTGGTGAATGGTACGCTGATGAACATTGCCGATAATCCCACTAACGTCCAGTTGCCCGGTTCCTATGATTCCGAGCCGATTCAACGGATTCCCATTATTGTTACCGGTAACGACTTTTCCACCCTGTATCAACCGCTGATTCGGGATGGGCGAATGGAGAAGTTTTTCTGGGAACCCGATCGCAGCGATCGCATTGGCATTGTGGCAGGCATTTTTGAGGTAGATCAGGTCGCTCATGCCGATATTGAAAAACTGGTGGATACCTTTCCGGATCAGGCGATCGATTTTTATGGAGCGTTGCGATCGCGACTTTATGATGAACAGGTGCGGCAGTTAATCCAGGATGTGGGTCTAGAGCACATTTCCTTGCGAGTGGTAAATAGCGCTGAACGTCTGCCAGAATTCCGTAAGCCCGATTTCAGCCTGCCCCACCTGATCGCAGTAGGTAAGCAAATGGTGCAGGAACAGCAGCGGGTTCAGGAAATGCGCCTCGCCGAGGAATATAACAAATCCCTCTACTTCAACCGCAAGTTGGGAGACACTAGCGATCGCACCCCGGCCAAACAAGAAACCACCTCCTCCCCTTCCAACCAATTCTTCCGTTCCTACCAAAACACTCCCAACGGCAACCAGAGATCTTCTCCCACTCCCCCACCCCCCCACTTCTCCACTCCTTCCAGCTATCCTGGTCAAGCCTCCAGCACCCGCCTGACTCCTGACCTGGTGACAGAAGTCAATCGGATCCTGGGTCAGGGGCTGCGTTTGGGCATTGAGTACGTGGATGAACGCCGCTTTCGGACAAATTCCTGGAACTGCTATGGGATCTTTGAAGGCAATGGAGCCAGCGCGATCGCGGCTTTAGAAGCCTGCCTTGCCGACCACCGCAACGACTACATCCGGTTGGTTGGAACCACCAAAGATCGTCGCCGTGTGGTAGAAAACATCATCCAACGGCCTCACAATCAAGCAGCCAGACCTTAAGCGATGTCAGCCCCCCCTGCTCCCAACGTTGCATCAGCACGGAGTGCGATCGCCCTGGGGAGTAACCTGGGCAACTCCCTGCAAACATTAGAATCAGCAATTGTATCGCTGGCCCAAACTCCAGAGATTTTCCTGCAAGCGCGATCGCACTGGTATCAAACCCGAGCTGTTGGGCCTCCTCAACCCGATTACCTGAATGGCTGCATGCTGCTGACTACCACCCTGAATCCTCATGCCTTATTGCAGGTGTTATTGGATATAGAAAAACAGTTTGGCCGGGTGCGCCGAGAACGCTGGGGACCCCGCACTTTAGACCTGGATTTGTTGCTGTATGGCGATCGGATTCTCCATACCCCCAACCTGCAAATTCCCCATCCCCGTATGACTGAGCGAGCCTTTGTTCTGGTGCCCCTGGCTGAAATCGCCCCCGACTGGATTGAACCTGTTTCCGGCAAAGCGATCGCTGACCTCGTACAAACGGTAGACTGTTCAGAGGTTCATTTAATTCCCTAACCCAGGCGTTTCGGTGAAACGCCTCTACCCAATCCCCAACCCCTAATTTCTAATCCCTAATTCCCTGACTAACGCCTATGCCTCTTGGTGGAGAACCCCCTCAATTACTCAAGCAGCGCCTGTTTTATAAAGGTCGTAAATTTGGCTTTGAGGTCAGCCGTCTACGTCTTCCCAATAAGAACGAAGGCGAGTGGGAATATATTCGTCATCCTGGAGGTGCTCTGGCGGTTCCCGTCACCTCTGATGGCAAATTAGTGCTAATTCGGCAATACCGTTTCACTACACGGGGACGCATTCTGGAGTTTCCGGCAGGGACGATCGAGGCAAATGAAGGCCCCGAAGAAACTATCAAACGAGAAATTGAAGAAGAAACGGGCTACCGTGCTCATCAGTGGCAACGGTTAGGTGAGTTTTTTGTCGCTCCAGGATACTCCGATGAAATTATTTATGCTTTCCTGGCGCAGAATTTAGAACTTCTGGAAGAACCACCCGAGGGGGATAAAGATGAGGATCTGGAAGTGGTATTAATGAGCCTGGAAGAAGTGGAAAAGGCAATTCATGTCGGCGACTTGATTGATGCCAAGTCCATTTGCAGTTTTCTGCTGGCTCGTCCGTTCCTTGAGCAATCCTCTTAAATCCTCAGTTTATGTCCCAACTGATCCTGTTCTGGCACCGACGCGATTTGCGGATTTCTGATAATGTCGGGCTGGCGGCAGCGCGGCAACGATCGGCCAGAGTGGTAGGAGTCTTTTGCCTGGATCCCAATATTCTGCGTCATGATGTAGCTCCGGTACGAGCCACTTACATGATTGGGTGTTTGCAGGAATTGCAGAAGCAGTACGCTCGGGCAGGCAGTCAGCTTCTGATTCTCAACACCGATCCACGGCAGGGCATTGCGGCTTTAGCAGTGGCATTGAAGGCTACTGCTGTCTTTTTTAACCGGGATGTGGAACCTTACGCCCGCGATCGCGATCGCACGGTTGCTGCTGCTTTGAGGGAACAGGGCATTGAAGTCTGCACCTTTTGGGATCAACTGCTGCATGCGCCTAAAACCGTGACCACTAGCTCTGGGCAACCCTATACCGTGTACAGCCCCTTCTGGCGTAATTGGAGCCGTCAAGCCAAACAGCCACCTGTGGAAAAATTACAGCAGGCCACCGGCTTAACGGAGAACGAGCAGGCGATCGCCCAACAAGCCGGAACCATTCCCTTGCCGACAGCGAAAGACTTAGGGTTCATCTGGGATACGCCCTTAATCCTGGAACCCGGAGAGCAGGGAGCGGCTGATCGATTAGCCGAATTTTGCGATCGCGCCATCACGGATTATGCGGAGAAGCGGAACTTCCCCGCCCATCCCGGCACCTCGCAGTTGAGTGCTGCCTTGAAGTTTGGGGCGATCGGCATTCGTACTATCTGGGCTGCCACCCTGGAAGTAGAGCAACAGGTGCGTAGTGATGAAGCTCGCCAAGGTATTCAGTCCTGGCGGCAGGAATTGGCCTGGAGAGAGTTTTACCAGCACGTCCTGTATGGCTTCCCGGAACTGGCTGAAGGCCCCTACCGCCCCCATTTCAAAGCCTTTCCCTGGGAGAATAACGAGGAATGGTTTCAAGCCTGGTGTGAAGGCAGAACAGGCTATCCGATCGTCGATGCCGCCATGCGTCAAATGAATGAAACTGGCTGGATGCACAACCGTTGTCGGATGATTGTGGCCAGTTTTCTCACCAAAGATTTGATCATTGATACCCGACTGGGCGAGCAGTATTTTATGCAACGCCTGATGGATTGGGATTTGGCCGCTAATAATGGTGGGTGGCAGTGGAGTGCCTCCAGTGGGATGGATCCCAAACCGCTACGAATCTTTAATCCGGCCACTCAGGCGCAAAAGTTTGACCCAGAAGCAGAGTACATCCGGGAGTGGTTGCCGGAACTCAGAAGCGTGGAAACTGAGGATCTGGTAACCGGAAAAATTTCGCCGGAAGACCGCGATCGCTGTGGTTATCCGGCTCCGATTGTGGATCACAGTCAGCGGCAACGGCGATTTAAGGTGTTATATCAGCAGCAGCGGGAGCGGGTTGGAGGAAATTAGGGATTGGGGATTAGGAATTAGGGGTTAGGAATGAGTGTGCACTATTCACTATCCACCATTCGCCCTTCACGGGTATATGGGAGAGATTTAGATAAGTAATTCTATCTAAGGAGAGAGCCAAAGGTCTCACTTTAGATAGAACTAGCGAAGGAAGTAGGGAAGGTTCAAAAAATTTACAAATTTTAAAAAACGCTCTACTTCTCCCCAGGAATTCCACATACTTTCCACAGGCTTAGGATTTTTTTCCACACTATCTCCACAGATTTTCCCCAGGTTTGCCAAAGTTTTCCACAGGCTGCACGGCAGAATCGGCTTTTCCTCAACGATCGCGGCTTCTCTTTTCTCCGGTCATTATTAAAGTTCATCCCCCAGTTTTTATTAAGAAGAGTAACAAGAGCTGACCTCAAATGCCGATTCTTTCGTAAACCTTTTTTGTCTATAAAGCGAGGCGTAATATTTCTCAACATTGACAACCCTGAGAATTCGATTGAGAATGGTGCGACCAAGAGATCAACGCGCTGACTCTTGCTGACGATTTCCACAACTCCTGGTGGGAGGACGGAACGATCGCAGCCAGAATTGGCTCACTTTGTCGTTTGTGTGTTCCAATGTTCCATTGCTGGAAATTAAACCAAGTCCCGCCAGAGAACGGGTGTTTTCCGATCAGAGAAACTCCGGTTCTGAACTTAGACCAGGTTTATACTTGCCTGCTTCCTTCCTCAACCATCCATTCCCTGTAAATTTGAGATGCCATGAATACCACTGTTAGTTTGCTAGTCGAAGTTCCCGAAATTCTGCATGAATCCCTGAGAAATTACCTGGAGATGCGCCCTGATTGGGATCAGGATCGGGTGATTACAGCAGCGCTTTCCCTGTTCCTCTTACAAAACCAGAGCGAAACGGCTCCGGAAAAGCTGCATCATCGGCAAGCCTCCCGTATTTATCTCGATACGATGTTCAAGCGACCGATTGGACAGAACTAAACTATTTGTCCTTTGTCATTCGTCTTTTGTCCTTATATTGATGGCTGATGACCAATGACTAATGACCGATGATCAACGCCCCATGACTCCCTTCTCCCCAACTCTCTCTGCCCTCGCTGTCCTATGACATACCAGATCTCGGCAACCAAATTGCAAGCGTATAACCGCTGTCCCTATGCCTACTACTTGCGGTATGAGCGTAGGGTAGTGGCCAGCGAGTTTTTTGGCTCTCCGACTTTAGGAACGGCACTCCACCAAACCCTGGCCCAGTTTCACTGGGATTGGCACTACCAGGCTCCTCTACCGGATCTGCAATGGATTCACTATTGCTGGCGGCAGCATTCATCCGGGTTAAGTAACAATCAAATCCTGGAAGGTATGGAAATTCTGGAGAAGTATTACCGTACCTTTATTGCCAATCAGGTCGCCATGAATCCGCCGTTGGCTGTGGAAGGCAAAATTCAGGGGTATCTGCAGGCGGAGAATCTGGAATTTATGATTGTGGGCCGTTACGATCGGATCGACTTTTTGCCAGATGGCCTGGAACTGATTGATTACAAATCGAGCCGAGAGCGGAAGTTGCCTGATTCGTCAGAAATTGATGTGCAGATTGGGCTGTACTACCTGGCACTGGAGCAAACCTATCGTCAGAGTCTGAAGTACCTCAGTTTGCTGTTTCTGCGGAGTGGGGAGAAGATTCGCTTCAAAGCCACCCGTGACCATCAAGAGCGGGTGCAGACGATGATCAGTAATCTGGCGGTGCGGTTACGACACAATCGTGGCTGGGAACCCACTCCTGGTAAACAGTGCGATCGTTGCACCTTCGCCCGTTACTGTCCCGCTGTTACCGCCAATCCAGTGCCAGTCCCTGAAACCCAGACGAAGCCACAATTACAGCTGGCATTGAATCTGGCTTAGAGGGTGTTTTACAAGGTATCTGGCGCTGCTTGACTGACAAAATTAGGAAGCTGGAAAGCGAGACAAGACGGTAACCTCACGCTGCAACGAATGGTTCAATTGACGCTTCGATGTAAGCGCTGGTTCTGGGTCAGGCACACCCAAGAGTCTCCAGTAAAGGTGAATCTTCCTCTGAGAAGAGGAATGAATTGATGTGCCCGTTCCCGTCTGATTCATCCCACTATTCAGCAACGCCTAGATTGTTCACTATTTCTCGTTTTGGTTAAGGTTAATATGTTTGGCTTGTAGGAAACGCTTCAATGAGCGGACGAACACCCCGATGGCAAGATAGATAAACCTCTGCGAAACCGGCTGAGTTTATCTGCTGGTTTACTGATGGTGAGCGTCGTTACGGTCAAGCATCAAGGTGGGCAAGTGCTGAGCGCCGACGGCAAAACCTCTAGCCTGGATAATTCACAAAGTAGCAGAAGAGGGATGAGAAAAGAGCTTGAAACCCAATAGAATCAAGCCCTCTAGAATTTTTAGCATCTTTATTGTGCCGTCATGACAGAGTGTAATTCAGGTAATTCAGGACTGCCCTACGATTTTTATCCCCATCGGTTCCTTGTGGTTTGCTTCTCCAATCTGGAATTGAGTTCAGAGGCGGAGATTCTGTTAGAGCGACGAGCAGAGCAATAACAGCAAGTGTACTAGGGTATTGCCGAGTTCATCCAGGAGTGGCGGCCTGCGATCGCCCGATTTTAATTACTGATATCTTGACGACCAGTGGGTTTCACTATTTCACTCATTAAAAGACCAGTGCCGTGCCACTGCTATTGAACAAAGACATAGGTGTTTTATTTGTTAGCCAATTGCATTTCTGCGTAGGCGGCGTAAACTCCCTGAACGTTATACCAGTTGAGGAAGATGCGGGCCAGTTCAAGGGCAAGTTGGGGTTTGCCCCGATCGATCAGCCATTGCAGCAATGGGGCCAGAGTGCGCTCGTTCAGCCGTCCTCCCAGGGAAAGCACCCCCCATAAAATTCGGTGCAGCCAAGTCATTTGAATCATCAGCCGGACATCCCAGGTGGGGTGTTTCTGGTAGAACAAAACACCCATGCGGCCCCGCTGAATTTCTTTGTCGATTAGCTTGGGAATCTGGTCAAGGGCGAAGGGTGGATGCCAGTGATACCCTACGGCAGCCGGACACTTAATCAGCTTGAGTCCCAATTGCTTCAGCCGCACTCCCAGTTCCAGATCTTCCCAGCCGTATAACTGAAAGCGAGTATCGAACAGGCCCGCCTGAATTAACCAGTGACGGGCGATCGCAACATTTCCGGTAGCAAAATAGGCCCGCGAGTAATCCGTCACTTTAAAGGGTTCTGAAGTGGGGTCATCGAAGTTGCAGGTATTAATCACCCAACCGTAGGTAAAGAGGCGATCGCTCCCTAAATCTTGTTCACCCTGGCGCAGGGCTTCAGCATGAGCCTGGAGAAACTTTTCTGTAACAACCAGATCACTGTCAATGAAAATGATTGTGTCTCCCTTTGCCTGCTCCACTCCCAGATTACGGGCGGTGGCTGGCCCCTGGTGATCTTGCTGTAACAAGCGGACGTGAGGGAAGGTGTGGGCCTGATCGGTCAGCCACTCCACCGTGCGATCGGTAGAGCCATCATCTACCACCACAACCTCATATGCTGTGATTAACTGCGAGTCAAACTGCTGATGCTCTAGAGCATTCAGGCATTTCTCCAAAATTGGTTTGCGGTTGTACGTGGGAATCACCACACTAAAAAACACGGCCCCTCCTCTTAGGATTTCGGATTTAATCACTCGCAATTCTGGCGTAGGATATGTTAACGCAGCATACCGCTTCCCCTGCTGGTATTGATGCACTACGGCTGTCGCCTAACACATCCTACAAAATTCGGTGTGATGACAATCTCCTCATCCCCAGCCCCTAATCCCCATTCCTTACAATGAATCCCGATAAACTGAAATTTCATCCACCTGAGCTTCTAACGGAATGCCACTTTCGGGAGGTGGGCAAACGCGGATGCGGGCACTGGGGGAAAAGACTTCTAAAACGCTACCAATGGCTACGATGTTGTTCAATACCCGCCAGTTGGTTGTGATGTCTGGGCAATGAATGATTAAGGTCAACGCTTTTGCTGTAATCGTGATTGACCACTGACAGTTCAGTAATAACGCCTGGGTAACTCCGTCACATGCTTCATAGAAATGCTTATTAACTGCCTCCTCCAGTTGCTGATGCAAGGCGCGATCGCTCTGTAGCGCTTCAGTAGGAGGAAGGTCATCTGGAGGCAGGGAGGGCTTAAACATATCATAGATGCCCGTAAAGAGCATTTACACTCAATACCCCCAGTGTAACTCCCTGAACCAAAGGGCAAGGGTGTCTTAAGCTTTGATCCTGGATTCTGTAACAGTTTCTATCAAAGTTTCAAAACAATGGCGATTGCAGGTTCAGCTGTCAGTAAAGTCAAACTCAGTAACAATAGAAGGGCAAGGATCCACAGCATGATAATCCAGACAATCGGTTGTGGGGAGCGATGGATCACGTCAAAACACCTCCTTTCCGAGGCTCAGAAGTCATCTGCTCTGAAGAATAAACTGGAGATGGAACAGGCTGATCTTGAACGACCAACACAGAGCAGGGCACATGGTGCAGCACATAGTTACTGGTACTCCCCAACAGCAATTCGTTTAGGCGGGAATGTTGCCGTCGTCCCATCACTATCAGGTCTGCACCCACCGTTTGCGCCAACTCACAAAGTGTCGAACCGGGACTGCCAATTCCCTGCAAAATCTCAGTTGACACTCCGACCGTGGCGGCTTCCTCAGCCAGCAATCGTAACCGCTTCAGTCCCCGTTCTGCATAGGACTGCCACAGTTCTTGATAAATCTCCATCACACTGCTGCTGATTCCCCCTGGATAAGCTGCATTTGGCCCTATCAACACGGGCATATTGGGGCTTTCTTCCTCCTCCAGAGACAAAATATTCACCAGTATCAGACTTGCTCCCACCGATCGCGCTAGAGACAAGGCCTCGGCAAACACCTGTTTACCCATTGGGGAGCGATCGACGGCTACCAGAATCTTGTGAAACATATTCAACCTCCCTGGTAAAACATGGTGCAGGGTACGGGGCACCTGATTTCTATTCTCAGCTTACGCAAGAAGTATGAGGAACTTGTGAAGGTATTCCTGGCTACAATTGCAACTTTTGATTGCAATCACAGGGATTAATGCGCCAGGAAGCAGAGAAGTTGGGAAAATAGAACTAAGAGGATGTTTTAAAAGTCTCTTTGTCACCCTGGCGACTGAAGTTGCGGCTATCCGGGGAAAACCTGCCAACGCAGTTTACTGACAACCTTGATTGTATTGAGTCTGCGGTCGACAGAGGGGATGAGTGTAGTCGCGGTTTTAACCGCCGGATACTTTTCAAACACTCTCTAAGAAAGCAGGAGGGACGGTTATGGCTAACTTATCCTATTCACCTGATATGGATCCAAGACGGAGCACAAATCCAGATCAAGCTGAACTTGATGTGATCGCTCCCTCTGATGATGAACGCTTGCAGGAGACGAAAACCGATTTGATGGATGACTCTCCTGAACTGCAAGCCATCCGCTCTCCGGCTGAACCAGGAGGTGTGCATCAGAGCAAAGGAGTTGGTCGACTCTTATCCTGGCTGCAGGACTTGTCTTCTATGGAAAAAGCTCCGACAGGAGGTGACATGGACGTGGATCAATATCTAGCGAAAGTAGTGGGTGAAGAAGCGGTAGGGGGAAGCGCACCCACTCCCGATCAAAATGTTGTTGAAGATTTAGCCATTTCTGCGGGAGTCCAAACGCCCGATCGTGTGCCGTTACATACCAGTGAAATGCTGGAGGAACGAGATTCTCACCGCTGGGAGTTAGATCCTGAATCTTCTGAAGATTATGAAGAACACCAGCGCTAGCACTTAGGAGGAATAATCCCAGTTACTTGGATATATCAGGCGTTAGCCGTAATGCATCGTAGGGATTCTATTTGCGTGTACAGCCCTTAGGAGGAATGATCCCAGTCACTTAAGCGCTCCTGCTCCCTCACTGAAGGGATGGGTAAGGATGCTGGAGTAAATGATTGCATGGTTTGGCCCGATTTTGCCTGAGCTTGAAATGGGGTCGATTTGCTTCTTTTGGTTTTAGTAGCGGTAGTGGTCATGGTGCCGTTCTCCTCAATGTAGCCTCTACGTATAGCACGTTTTTTCTGATGTCCAGTCCTTTTTAATTTGGACTCTCGTACAAAATTCCTCTACCATAGGATAGATATTAAAACGGCCTGGAGTCTTGCTTTAGAAATACCTGCTGTTCTGAAGAATGACTTCAAACTCGAGCTCTGGCAATCCGGAGATTGATTTACCCCTGCAAAAATCCGTAATGCAGGCTATCCATACAGCACGATCGCAACAGATAAATTTTTGGCCATGTTTCCATCCGTGTATGGATGTGTCACAGTTGGGCAGATAGCGCAAATCAGTTGGCCTACCTATGAATCTTTCACTCCTTTGGCCACTTCTTTTGCTGGCCAGCCAAGCGCCACCCAATGGCCTGATCAAACCTCTGGGACACCATGAACTCCTGCTGATTCTGTTGGAACTGGCCCTGTTATTGCTGGTGGCCCGTGGGCTGGGGGAATGGATGCGACGTGTCGATCTGCCGCCCGTTGTCGGGGAACTGTTAGCTGGAGTTTTGTTGGGACCATCCCTGTCGGGGTGGTTATTTCCGGCCCTGGAAACTGCCATTTTTCCCAGAAGTCAGGCTCAGGCTGATTTGCTGGCTGTAGTGTCGTGGTTGGGAGTGCTGTTTCTGCTGGTGGTGACTGGATTAGAAACAGACTTGAATCTAATTTTGCGGAAGGGCAAAACCGCTCTGTTAATTTCCCTGGGCGGAATTGTGGTGCCCTTTACAACCGGATTTGCTCTGGGCTGGCTGTTACCTGACAACTTTCTGGCTAATCCTGCGGAACGGATGGTGTTTAGCTTATTCATTGCCACAGCCATGAGCATTTCGGCTGTGCCTGTGATTGCCAAAGTGCTGATGGATTTGAAGCTGATTCGTCGGGATATTGGCCAAATTACTCTGGCCGCAGGAATGACGGATGACACGATCGGCTGGATTCTGTTGTCAGTAGTTGCAGGTCTGGCCAGCAGTGGCAGTTTTGACTTGATTACGGTGTTCCGAACGGTACTGGGAGCCGTGCTCTTTCTGGCGATCGCCTTTACCATTGGCCGTACCGTTGTGGATCAAATTCTGCGCTGGGTCGATGACACGATCGGAGGAGCCACTGCAGCTCTATCTGTTGTCATTATTCTGGCGTTTGCAGCGGCGTCCTTAACTCATGTCCTGGGCATTGAAGCGGCTCTGGGTGCCTTTGTAGTGGGAATTTTAGTGGGCCAATCCAGACGCTTTAATCGAGATGCGGGACATACGCTAGAGGTCATTACTGCAGGCTTTTTGGTTCCCATTTTCTTTGCCACAGCAGGGTTAAAAGTCAACCTGATGCAACTTCTGGAACCCCAGATGCTGCTGATAGGCTTAGTAGTTCTAGCCGTCGCCTGTGTGGGCAAGTTTGCTGGCGCTTATGCTGGGTCGCGATTGGGAGGATTATCCCACTGGGAAAGTCTGGCAATGGGAGCCGGAATGAATGCCAGAGGCGCAATGGAAATTATTGTTGCAACGATCGGTCTGTCTTTGGGTGTGCTGAATCAGCAAATGTACTCGATTATCGTGATGGTGGCGATCGTCACCTCGTTGATGGCTCCCCCGTTGTTACGCTGGACCTTATCGAAGGTGGCAATCGGTGAAGAAGAAGCTCATCGGTTAAGGCAGGAAGAGCAGGCCAGCCGCAGTTTCATTCGCAATGTGCATCGGGTTCTCATTCCTACCAGTGGTGGCCCCAATGTGCAGTTGGCCGCTCAATTGGTCAGTCATCTGGCATACCAGCATCCGATCGAAATTACCACCCTGTACGTCGCTAGCCATAAAGTGCCTGATCGCAAGGTAGGGCAGATTGCTGCACCCAAAGAGGCTCTAGCACTCAAAGATACGGCAGCAGAGGAGGCACTGCGAGCTGTTGCGACAGTTTTGCAATTACCGGAGAATACGCTTGTGCAAAGCAAGATCGTGGGTGGACAAAATCGGGCTGACCTGATCTTGAAAGAAGCAGCGCGTGGGTATGACTTGATTGTGTTAGGTGCCAGTGAAGGCCAGCGATCGCCCAGCACGCTATTTAACTTACTGGTAGATCGAGTCGTGCAGGAAGCTCCCTGTGCCACATTGGTCGTCAAATCCCATCTGCCGATCGCCAGTGGAGAAAGTTGCGCTATTGCCCCTCAAACCATTCGCCATATCCTGGTGCCCACGATTGGGTCTGAAACCAGTACCAATGCCGTAGAGGTAGCCAGTGCGATCGCCGCTCAAACCCAGGCTAGACTTACCCTGATCCACATAGTTAGTTCTCCACAGGAAGAATATGTGCTTTATGATGAGCAGATTCTGGATCCGTTTATGGAGATTGCCCAGCAAATTGTGGACTATCAGATTGGAGTAGCCGCTAATCTGGGGGCTAATGCAGAGTTTCGGATTCTTGATGGCAGGATTCCAGAACGCGAAATCTTAAACTTTGCAGATAGGGAACAAGTAGATTTGATTGTGTTAGGAACCAACTTGAGATTAATTACAGGAAGAGTCTTTTTTGGCCACAGAGTCGATGCCATTTTAAGTCAGGCTAATTGTCCAGTTGCAGTACTCAGTTTTGTTAAATGACTGTTCTGGCACAGTCATTGACCGCAGAGATGAGTAAACCACCCAACGCTGACCTTGGCGGGTACATATTTTACAGCTTGCAACTTGGATACTTTGCTCCCCTACGGGAGAGCGCGAGACTCCTACTGCTTTAGCTGAAATTTGATAGTAATGCGTATTCGTTATGAGTGTGAATAATTTTGAATGACGCATCTAGTTGTAGCTAAATTCAAGTACACTTAAGTAAAAAATAGTAAAGATTGTAACTAAGCCAAGTCCAGCTAGAAAATGGTTGTTTTCCGATCGGAGAAACTACGCTTCTGGACTGGGACAAGGTTTAACTGAAAGGAACGTTGTGAGTATAGCGAACGTTCGTTCCTCGCAGAATATTTAACTTTGCAGTGTTCGCTTCAGGTTCTAAACGAGTACCTACAAGTTTATGTTTAGCGGGTAAGAAATAGTGTGGTGTAGATTCTAGAAAAGAAACTAGCAGAAATAGTTCATGGATTTTCAAATTTAAGGTGTAGGGTATTCCTATGAACGCTCAAGAACTCTTGCAGCGCTATGCTGCAGGGGAAAGGGACTTTAACACAACAGATTTAAGTGGAGTTCAGCTACGCGAAGTCAATCTCAGAGGATCTAGTCTGAAAAATGCAATTTTATTTAAGGCCGATCTGAGTGGAGCAAATTTGGTTGATGTTAATTTGAATGGGGTGATTTTCAGACAAGCAAATTTAACAGAAGTTTGTCTTGCTGGAGCCAAATTAGCAGGGGCAGATCTGTCTGAAGCCAAACTGATCAATGCAGATTTAAGTGGAGCAAACTTGTGGAGAGTAACGCTAAAAAAGCTGTTCTCCAGAGTGCCAATCTGGATCGAGCAAACCTGCATCAGGCGGATTTAACAGAAGCGACCTTAACACAAGCAACGTTATCTGGAGTAGATCTAACCCACGCAAATTTAAGTGGTGCAAATTTGATGGGAGCAAATTTGAGGGGGGTGAATGGGACAGAAGCAAAGTTTGTGCGATCGCAACTACGGGGTGCTGATTTAGAGCGGGCAAATTTCAACAAAGCAATTTTTGTAGAAGCTGATTTGGGTAGGGTCAACCTGAGTGCTGCCAATTTAAGCGGCGCAAATCTGAGTTATGCCAGTTTAGATGGCGCAACTTTAATGGGGGCAAACCTGACGCAAGCCAACCTCATCAACACCAGGTTGGTGCTCGCATCAATGAGAGGTATCAGACTAGATAAAGCAGAACTAACTAACTCAAACCTGACCGAAGCAGACTTGAGCTGGGCAAGCTTGCAGGGAACTAATTTGAGTGCGGCAACGCTACGCAAAGCTGTATTGACAGATGTTGACTTGAGTACAGCAATTTTGCGAGGAGCTGATCTGAGTCATGCCTGGGCTGATCTGGTCTCTGTGAGCGACGCAAATTTAGCCTGGGTAACTTTACCGTCCGGACTGCAACAAGCGAAACAGGAGTTTGTTTAGATGTCTCGACTCATCAATTTCACAGTTAAGACGAGTCTAACAGATGTTGAGTGCGTGTAAGGAGTTGGACAAACCCGATTTCATCAAAAAATTTCTGGATGTTTGATGCCTAACAGATGTTGAGTGCGTGTAAGGAGTTGGGCAAATGGTTTGCAATCATGAGAGCCAGCGTGCCCCTTACTTTGTACCTAGAAAAGAGAAGAAAAGAAAAGCGACCTAAAAACAAAAAACGAACCGTAGTACACATTGAGGAAGAGAACTATGACCAGTAGCCAAATGAAATGCCCATTCCCCCTAAGCGGAAAGCTAATGGAAATCTGGCGAGCATTGCGCTCTGTCCTAAAGAGCAGTAGTGCTGGAAAAATGGAAAGCACCTCATCACAGCCTACGACCGCTTATGCAGTCAACAACACCAGTGTTTGTCCCTTCATCAGTAGTCGGCAAACTTTCGCAGCAGGTGGTGGCACGTCGAACCGAGACTGGTGGCCAAATCAGTTGAACCTACATATTCTCCACCAGCACTCATCCAAATCCAATCCTCTGGGTGAGACATTTAACTATGCTGAGGCGTTCAAGAGCCTTGACTATGCGGCGCTGAAGGCCGATCTCTTCAATCTGATGACTAACTCTCAGGACTGGTGGCCCGCCGACTATGGCCACTATGGCCCGCTCTTCATCCGCATGGCGTGGCATAGCGCTGGCACATACCGTATCGGCGATGGGCGCGGCGGTGGTGGCACTGGCAACCAGCGGTTTGCGCCGATCAATAGCTGGCCCGACAACGCTAACCTCGACAAGGCTCGTAGGCTCCTCTGGCCAATCAAGCAGAAATACGGCCAGAAAATTTCGTGGGCGGATCTGATGATCCTGGCGGGCAACTGTGCCCTGGAGTCAATGGGCTTCAAAACGCTAGGGTTTGCAGGCGGACGCCCAGACATCTGGGAGCCTGAAGAGGACATTTACTGGGGATCTGAGAGAGAATGGTTGGGCGACAAGCGCTACACAGGCGATCGCGATTTGGAAAATCCCCTGGCTGCTGTGCAAATGGGGCTGATCTATGTCAATCCAGAAGGGCCAAACCGGGTTCCTGACCCAGTCGCAGCCGGACGGGATATTCGCGAAACCTTTGGACGGATGGCAATGAATGATGAGGAGACAGTGGCACTCACGGTCGGTGGACATACCTTCGGCAAGTGCCACGGCGCTGGTGATGCGTCACTGGTGGGGCCTGAGCCTGAGGCCGCCAGCATTGAGGAGCAAGGTATGGGCTGGAAGAGCCGCTTCGGAACTGGCAAGGGCGCTGATACCATCACCAGCGGTATCGAAGGAGCCTGGACTACGAACCCGATCCACTGGGACAATAACTACCTGGAAAACCTGTTCGGCTATGAGTGGGAACTGGTGAAAAGCCCTGCTGGAGCGCATCAGTGGGCACCCAAAAACGGCGCGGGTGCAGGGACGGTGCCCGATGCCCACGATCCTACCAAGCGACATGCACCCATCATGACCACAGCAGACATGGCCATGAAGATGGATCCCATCTATGAGCCAATTGCGCGGTGCTTCCTGGAGCATCCGGAGGAGCTTGAAGTGGCGTTTGCTAAGGCTTGGTTTAAACTGACCCATCGCGACATGGGACCGCGATCGCGCTATCTTGGCCCAGAGGTTCCCCAGGAAGAGTTCCTGTGGCAAGATCCCATTCCCACCGTCAATCATGAATTGATCAATGAGCAGGACATTGCTGCCCTCAAAGGCAAGATCCTCGCATCAGGACTGTCGATCTCCCAACTGGTCTCAACAGCCTGGGCATCGGCATCCACGTTCCGCGGGTCTGACATGCGTGGTGGGGCGAACGGGGCCCGTATTCGGCTCGCCCCTCAAAAGGATTGGGAGGTCAACCAACCCGCCCAACTGGCCACGGTGCTGCAAACCCTGGAAGCTATCCAACAGGAATTCAACAACTCCCAGTCTGGTGGGAAGCGGGTTTCCCTGGCTGACATGATCGTGCTGGGCGGTTGTGCTGCGGTTGAGCAAGCAGCGAAGAACGCTGGGTATGATGTCATGGTTCCCTTCAAGCCCGGACGTATGGATGCGTCACAGGAGCAAACGGATGTGGAATCTTTTGCTGTCCTCGAACCGAGGGCAGACGGGTTCCGCAACTACCTCAAAGAGGGACAGACCCTATCGGCAGAAGCGCTACTGGTAGATCGGGCACAACTGCTCACGTTAACTGCACCTGAAATGACCGTGCTTGTTGGTGGCTTGCGGGTGCTAGGAGCGAACTTTGGCGGTGCCAAACATGGGGTCTTTACCCAACGACCAGAGACATTGACCAATGACTTCTTCGTAAATTTGCTTGACCTAGGCACTACGTGGAAGGCGACCTCTGACGCTCAAAATGTGTTTGAGGGGCGCGATCGCAAAACAGGCGAACTCAAGTGGACAGGAACCCGTGTTGACCTCATCTTTGGTTCGAACTCGCAACTCCGAGCGATCGTAGAAGTTTATGGATGTGCGGACTCGCAACCCAAATTTGTGCATGACTTTATAGCAGCATGGGACAAGGTGATGAATCTCGATCGCTTTGATCTTGCCTAGGCTCAACGCAAAGATCTGCAAGGGGTTCCTCAGCGGAACTTTAATCAATGACCAATTGAGCAGAGATCGAGGCTACACAACCCCTGTCAGGGCAGTGTTTCAGTTTATTGGAAACGCCGCCTTAGCTTTAGTAAATGGCGCTTTATGGCGGTTCACTTTTGATGTCTTTAACGAATCGTTCATGGGATAAGAGGTAAGAATCTTGAACCCTTGCCAATAACCTCATAAAGTCCAGATTCACAGGTTCTAGAGTGTCAAAAACCTGTAGAGCTTGATCAGTGGTCGTTTTACCAGTTTCAAGAATTGATTTGCTGCTGTACTTAGCCCCCCGCTTCCTTGTACCCTATCTCCTGTACCCCTAAATATCAGCCGATTTTGACAATTGATGTTTTATTAAAACCGTTTGAGCAGTTTGGAGTCCGGTTGGGTCTGGAGGCCATCCAGCTTTTGCTGCAAAATTTAGGCAATCCCCAGGATCAGGTGCCGATTATCCATGTGACAGGTAGTAACGGTAAAGGTTCCGTCTGCGCCTACCTGTCTTCGGTACTAACTGCAGCAGGCTATCGGGTGGGACGCTATACCTCTCCCCATCTAGTCGATTGGACGGAACGAATTTGTTTGAATAACCAGCCGATTTCCACAGCAGCCCTGGAGGAGGTATTGCAACAGGTGATTGCCGTCGCCCAATCGCAAGAACCTGTCCCGACTCAGTTTGAAGTACTGACAGCCGCCGCTTGGTTATACTTTGCTCAGAGCCAGGTAGACATTGCAATCATGGAAGTGGGCTTGGGAGGGCGATTAGATGCGACGAATGTGTGCGACTATCCGCTGGTTAGTATCATCACCTCAATTAGTTGGGAACACTGGCAACGACTTGGCCCCACCCTGGCGGATATTGCCAGAGAAAAAGCCGGAATTCTCAAACCGGACTGTCATGCGGTGATTGGGCCACTTCCTCCAGAGGCCGCTTCAGTAGTCTACCGTCGGGCTGCCGAGTTGAACTGTGTCACAGTATATCCCCCTCCAGCGATCGATTTGGGTGATGGCTGGGCAGAGTATCGGGGCATTGAGGAATACGAAGTTGAAGAACCGGAAGCTACCGATCCGGACGATCGCAGTTACGTTCACCTATTGCGCTCGATTCGTTATCGATTGCCGTTGCAGGGGAAAATCCAGTTACAAAACTCTGCCCTGGCGATCGCGGCGCTGCAAATTTTGCGAGAGCAGGGCTGGCAAATTTCCGATGAGGCTATTATTGAGGGCATCGCGAAAACCCACTGGCCCGGACGGTTGCAGTGGTTTGAATGGCAGGGCGATCGAATTCTCATCGACGGTGCCCACAATCCAGCCAGTGCAGAGGTCTTGCGACAATTTGTGGATAGCTATGCTAAAGGAACTTACAACCGCTATCCTATTCACTGGGTGATAGGCATGCTGTCTACCAAGGATCATGCCGACATTTTTCAGGCTCTACTACGTCCGGGTCACAGCCTGTATTTGGTGCCCGTCCCTGATCACAGTTCTGCCGATCCAGAACAACTCGCGACTTTAGCCCGTCACCTATGCCCAGAGTTAGCTACCTGCCAGACCTATCCAGATGTGCTGGCGGGTCTAAAAGCCGCTTTGCAACAGAAAAAAGAGCGGGAATTAGTCGTCCTTTGTGGATCGCTGTATTTGGTGGGCCACTTTTTGAAATTGACCGGAGAAGGCATTAATCTTGAGTAGAGCAAAGAGTAATCTTTCACCTCTCTACTTTTTCCACCTTGACTGCTGGCCCCCGATAATAGCTGGCAATTAGGGCAAAGGTTAGCCACCAGAGAGTATTGACCTCCGGACGGTACAGGACAGTGTCAAACATGCCGTGACTGAATAAACCTGCCATTACCCCGATCGCTCCTATGAGCCAATAGCCTTTCCGATCGCCGAGTTGCCGCAATGCCTGTAAAGCTCGCCAGGCTTGAGTCAGGGTCGTCAGCAGCAGCCAGATAAAGCAGGTCAACCCAATTAAACCTGTTTCTACGGCCACTTCCAGGAGAATGGAATAGGCACTCAGCGCTGAGAATCGAGGGCGCTGATAGAGGGGATAAATTTTGTTAAAGGCAGTATTCCCCGGCCCAATCCCCAGCAGGGGACGGTCTTTAATCATCTCGATTACTGCCATCCAGACATTGATTCGGAAGTTGTTACTGCTGTCGCCTCGTCCGGCAAAGATACTGCTGACGCGATCGCGCAACGGTTCTACCACCACGACGGCCAGAATAATCACCGCTGCTGCCGTACCGAACACGATCGGCAAAGCCCAGGAACGCCAGAAACGGGGCAAATGAATACTCCACCAGTGAGCTAGCAACAGTAACAGCACCATGAGGCCAGCCACCATGCCAATCCACCCCCCCCGGCTGAAGGTCAGGATTAGACAGGAGGCATTCACCACCACCATGACCACCGCCAGCACTTTGCACATCCAGCGTTTCCATGCAAAGCAAGCCACCACACTGAAAATCACCGCAGGCACCAGATAAGCCGCTAGCAGGTTGGGATTGCCCAGATAACTGTACACCCGTGTTGTTTTTGACAGGGGAGACTCCGGATCCACCCAGGTGGCCAGCGCTGATGCGCCCGAAAACCACTGCTGCAGCCCATATACACTTACCGCGAGAGCCGCCAACAGGTAACTGGTAATTGTCCAGGCGCGAATCCGAGCATGCCGAAACACCCGCGCCATCAAGGCAAAAAACAGTAAATAGAGCGTCAATTTCTGCCAGCCAACAAACGCCTCCTTTTTCACGGGAGACATCGCAGTAGCTACCGTCGCGATCGCCCAATAAAGTAGAACTAGCAGATGAATAGGTGTAGAGAGAGGCGCGAGGCGTGAGTCCCGCGGTGCGAGATCTGTTTCAACGGCTTCCTCCCCAACCCGAGCTCTAATCCCTGCTCCCTGTTCCCCATCTCCCGATTCCCAATCCTGAACCCCTAACTCCTGCTCCCCCTCATCCGACACCGTTAACAGCACCCAGTAAATTCCACAGGCGGCTAACAGTACTGCAATCAGTTCGTTTTTGACGAAGGGAGAAATGGCAAACACCAGCATCACCAGCACCCCGCCAATCCAGTCGGCCCATTGCATCAAACGGCTGCCCTTGCGCCACTGCCGTAACGGCCCCACCAGATAATGCAGGTAACTGGCACTCAACCATTGCCGGATAGGAAAGGTGGAGAGCATCACTTGTTGCCAGACCAGATTCATAAGACGATCGCGCTGAAAAAGGTTCCTGGCTATTTTAGTGGAAAAGGAATGCCGTCAGTGATTCCTTACAGTGAATCGGCCCCAGCCTGGGATCACTCAAGGTTCCAGTAAAGCCATCAAGATACGCAGTAAATCTTTCACTTATGCTGGAATTCGGTACAGGTTCAAGTCTTGAGTTACCTGACGGGACTGGCGATCGTAGGTGCCAACCTGCCAGATAGCTTGATCGACTGACAAATCTTTTGCGTTGTCGCCCGAACCACCCTCACCCTAGCCCTCTCCTAAGTTGAGAGAGGGAACTGGAAACTGAAAATCTTAATTTTATTAAGTCTGTGTCGGCAGACTGGGTGAGTGTAGTCGCGGTTTTAACCGCCGGATACTTTTCAAACACCCTCTTAACCCCTCTTTCCCGTTGCAACTTGCTACAGTAAAAATATAGTGACTTGATGTAAAGAATTCTCTATGGCGCAACGATTAAAGCGGTGGGAATCGCCCCGCCGAGAAGGGCGAAATGATAAAGGGCGTGGTGGTTCCGCCCGACAACGCCAGAAGCGCAAACAGTTTCAGGCTCTCCGGCAAAAGCTCAAAGACCAGTCTACAGATTCCAATAGCAACCAGCACAAACATCAAGGGGGAAGCGAAATGCTTCCCCTAATTTTTGGGCGACCTGACAACCTCTTGCGATCGAACGTTGATGGCATCAGCCAATTGAATAACAGGGTCAGAGAAACTAAGGTTTTGGATTTGGACAAGATTTATTGATTAGTTTATTTGTTCTAGTTTGTCCGGCGTTTCCAGCCTGGTTTAGCCAAATTTTTAAAGGCAAAAACCCTGACAACGCCAGGGTTAAGCAAGAAGTAACTATGTTTTCAGAAGTAATTATGTTTTCTGGTGATCGCGAGAAGCTACAGCCCAACACTTCTGGGATCTACTGTAAAGTCGTTTAACAGCAAGGAGGAGTTGTAGATTTGCAAAATAATTAGCAAAAACACCAAAAACAACACCATAAACGTTGCCATCAGTGGGGTCGTGCCCCAACCAGGAACCACCTTACCGTATTCAGAATTTAAGGGCCTTAGGATATCACCCAACCAAGTCCGCTGTGCCATGAGTCACCTTACGCTAATCTCGACAGAACTTATTAATACTTCGTCATATTATAGGATTAAGGTACTCATAATTTAGCTTACTTATGGAACCCGCAATAGCTCTTAACATTTCAATCTGCGCTGTCCTGGTGGGATTGACTGGATACGCCATCTATACAGCGTTTGGCCCCCCTGGGAAAAATTTGGACGATCCCTTTGAAGACCACGAAGATTAACAGGGTCAATTTCGGCTCGAATGCTGTCCAGTTCTCCTTTAACCAGGCTGGTTTGGTAAGCATAAAATTCTGGTTCCACTCCTGGACGGGCTTCAGTGTCCGTCAGATGTTGCAAGACCCGGTTCAGTGCCACCTGACGGGCGATCGCGGCCATGTACTGCTCACGAGTTGCCTGATCGCCAAGTAAATTCAGTTGAGACAGCAAAGGCTTAATCGATAAGCCTTGCACCAGTAGGGTAAATAGGACAGATCCAAAGACGATCGCGATCACTTTTGGCTGTTCTGGCAAGAGGACAGGGACACTCAAAGCCAGGGCAATCGACACCGAGCCGCGCAATCCTCCCCACCACAGAATAGTTTGTTCTGCCGCTGATAGATCGGTCTTGGCTACCCAATTGCTGAGCCACCCCAGGCCATAAATGAAGATGGCTCTCGACACAATCATGGTAACGACGGTGATCGCGATCGCGCCCAGATTGTCATCTAGGACCTCAAACCGCACCTGATCGCCAATCAGCAGAAAGACGATCGAATTGACCAGGAAAGCCAGAAACTCCCAGAATTCCGAGACAATCACTCGTGTGCGAGGGTTCATGCCAATCCGAGAACCAAAGTTTCCCAGAATCAAGCCAGTTGTAACGGTGGCCATCACGCCGGATCCCCCCAACTCCTCAACCAGAAGATAGGCTCCATAGGCCGACACCAGGGTCAGGGATTGTTCAACGAGGGGTAAATCAAACCGCTGAGTCAGGTAGGAAATGGCAAAGCCAATCAACAGGCCAACCCCAATCCCAATCCCGACAACGCTCAGCAGTTGCACCAGAATTGGTTGGACGGTTAGCGGGTTTTTTCCGATCGCAAAACTCACCAAAAAACCAAAGGCAACAACCGCCATGCCATCGTTAAACAGACTTTCCCCTTCCATAAAGGTAGAAAGCCGTTTATCCACTTTCAACTCCCGGAATAGAGCCACCACAGAAACCGGATCGGTAGCTGAGAGACAGGCTCCGACTAACAGTGCTGTCGCCAGGGAGAGGCCAGCTAATTGATGTAGCCCGATCGCAATTCCGGCAACGGAAACCACAACGCCCAATACGGCAAACAGCGTAACGGGTAACAGTTGACGTTTGAGTTGAGACCACTGCAGATTCCAGGCAGCTTCAAACAAGAGAGGCGGCAGAAAGATCATCAGAATCAGGGAGGGGGGAAAGCTCTACAAAGCGCACATCAATGAAAGCCAATCCCAATCCGACAATGACCAGCATTAACGTATAAGGAACCTGGCGAAACCACCCGAAGACTCTGGGAAGGGTGGCTACTGCCAGGGAGATACACAGTACTAGCAGGAACCGGGTGAGATTGTGAGCGATCGCGGCTTCATACATAGCAAATGCCTGAAGTAAATTGCAATCAGTTTATCCTCGATTGATCAAAACCGTTCTTACAGAATCTGGTTCACGCTGACACTGGCTTTTCTGGAACGGTATCCTATTTGATTGAGAGGATCGTGTTTTCTTTATAAGGTTGCGATTGAACGATGGCAGGACATAGTAAATGGGCAAACATCAAGCGCCAAAAAGCACGGGTGGATGCCGTCAAAGGCAAAGTATTTACCAAGATTTCCCGGGAGATTATCGTCGCTGCCCGGAATGGGGTACCCGATCCAGCAGGCAATTTTCAGCTTCGAACCGCGATCGAGAAAGCCAAAGCTGCAGGCATTCCCAACGAGAATATTGAACGAGCGATTGCCAAAGGGGCAGGCAAGTTAGGAGCGGATAATGCCGCCCTGGAAGCCATCCGGTATGAAGGGTATGGCCCCGGAGGAGTGGCAATTTTAATTGAAGCCCTGACGGATAACCGTAACCGCACCGCAGCCGATTTACGGGCCGCCTTCAGCAAAAATGGCGGCAACCTGGGTGAAACAGGTTGTGTAGGCTGGATGTTCGATCAGAAGGGAGTAGTGGAAGTCTCCCTGACAACTCCTAAAACTGGACGGGGACGGCGATCGGAAGCGGTTACTGAAATCAATGAAGAGGAACTGCTGGAAGCCCTTTTAGAAGGGGGTGCAGATACCTATGAACTGACCGAAACTGAAGCAGGCCCAGTCGCAGAAGCCTTAACCGATCCAACCCTGCTGGAAACTCTCAGTCAGACAATGAAAGATAAAGGGTACACCGTAACGCAGGTAGAGCTACGCTGGATTCCCAACAATACCGTTGAAGTCATCGACCCTGACCAGGCTCGCAGCCTACTGAAAATGATGGATGCCCTGGAAGATTTGGATGATGTGCAAAGTGTCACCGCAAATTTTGAAATGGCAGATGAGTTGATGGCGATGAGTACCGTTTAAAAAGAAATTAGGGAGCCGAATAAAACCCCCATCGGCCCCCAAGAAGTGTCTGTACTCTATACACTTCTTACCCTAGAGTCGTTTTTGCTCAATGTATTCCTCCAACTGGGTTGACCCAGTTGGGGGATGTTTTATCACCCGTTTTAGGGATCAGTGAAGGGGAACATACCAGATCGCATGACTCCGTTTTCTCAGGTTCCGTCTAATCCCGCACAGGCTATTCAGTCTGTCTCTTATGCAGAGGTAGCAGCGGCAGCAAATCGGTTAGCAGGACAGGCTCATTGCACTCCCGTATTGACTTCTACCACGGCCGATCGCCGGGTGGGTAGCCAGGTGTTCTTTAAGTGTGAAAACTTTCAGCGCACCGGATCCTTCAAATTTCGGGGAGCCTTCAATGCCCTCTCGCAACTCTCTCCCAAACAGCGGCAGCAAGGGATACTGGCCTACTCCTCCGGGAACCATGCTCAGGCGATCGCCCTTGCCAGCCAACTCCTCCACATTCCGGCAACCATCCTGATGCCAGAAGATGCTCCTGCAGTGAAACAGGCCGCCACGCGAGGATACGGAGTCGAGGTGATTCTGTATAACCAGGCAACCACAAGCCGGGAACAACTAGCCCAAACCTTAGCGGCTGAACGAGGATTAACGCTGATTCCCCCTTATGATCATCCTCAAATCATTGCAGGTCAGGGAACGGCGGCTAAAGAGTTAATTGCAGAGGTGGGAGAACTGGATCTGTTACTGGTTCCCTGCGGAGGAGGTGGCTTGCTGTCCGGCTGTGCGATCGCGGCTCACGCCCTGTCTCCCCGCTGCCAGGTGATCGGTGTAGAACCGCGACGGGCCGATGATGCAACGCGATCGTTCCACAGTAAAACCCTGCAAACCATTGACAATCCTGATACGGTAGCAGATGGTGCCCGGACTAGCTGTTTGGGTCACTATACCTTTCCGATGGTTCTGCACTATGTCTCGGACATGGTAACAGTGTCGGAAATTGCCATTCTCCGCAGTATGTTGTTCTTGTGGGAACGGCTGAAGATCGTCGTTGAGCCCACGGGAGCCTTAGCAGCGGCGGCTGTGCTGGAAGGCATCATTTCCGTTCCCAATGCCCGAATTGGTGTGATCATCAGCGGTGGCAATGTGGATTTGAAACAAGCAGGCAAACTTCTGGCAAAAGCCAGCGCTCAGGAAAAGCCCGAACGATTCTTTCCTTGGTCGCAGGAATTAAGTTGAGAGTTAAAAGTTGAGAGTTGTCCCTGGTAAGTAAAGCATGACCAAAGACAGGTGGCCTTTCCTTTTACTGGGATGCCTTATTAAGTGCTGAATCCGTAGGAATGCAGATCAAATGATCCCCCTGGGTGTGAATCATACCGCGCTGCCGCAGTTTCCCCATTAAGCGGGTAACGGTAACACGGGTGGAGCCGATCGCACTGCCGATCTGGGCATGGGTGAGGGGAAACGGCAAACAGTAACCATTGTCCGAGGGTTCGCCAAATTCTTCAATCAAGAGGGTGAGGAATCCTAACAGGCGATCGATGGTGCGGCGCTGACCCAAAGTACTTAGCCAGAGTAACTTTCGTTGGTGCTGATAGCGAAAGGCATCCAATACTTCTCGCCGAAAGTGAGGCCAGTTATCCAGATCATGCCAGTACATCCACAACACAGATGTTTGATCAACATGGGCATAACTTTGCACAGTAAATGGTGATTGCGCCACTATTTCAAATGGCTGCCCCGCTCCCACAAATCCCAAAAAGGCTTCTTCCGGGGTAATTTGTGCTAAACGGGAAGAACTACTGCTAGTTGCATTCACCTGAGCACTGCCAACGAGTCGCACGGCCCCACGTTGAACCAGATAAAGTAACCCAGATCGAACCGGAATTTTTTCATCTTTGGCGAAAGTCCGCACACGATAATGTTCTTGCGACCAGTCAATGATTCGCTGCCAGGTGAGGAAGGGACGAGATGCCTCTGAAGTATTAGAAGATACGGAGTACATAGGTGGCAAGCTGGAGAGTGGATAAGGAGAGCGCGGGGAAACTCAAGTACTTAAATTAGGGCCACGGTCTAGACTCTAAGTTAGGTGAAACAATTAAAAGTTACCACCTTGCTAGCTTTACATCGCTTATATGGTCTTCACATTCACATTATAGGCGTTCCGTAAAAACCCAGAAAATTAAGATTCAAAATGTTTAACTGTAACACTCTGCATCTTTCTCCTCAACAGTTGCTAAGGACTTTACTCCAACGAACTATTAATACCACAAAAAATTTTACGGATAAGAATTTTCTGGCTCAGGATCAGAAGTTTTCTCCTCAAGATCAAGGTTTTGTAGCACAGGATGAGCTGTTTCCAATCAAGCGAACCCGCAGTGTTTATCCTATTCGCTATATTTCCCCGATCGCCCATCGTCTAGCGGCTAATTCCACTCGGCCTGCCTTTGAGATTGCTGCAGGGTTAGTTACTCAACTTCTGTACCAATGCCAATTACTTAAACCTTCTTCTGACTTGTCTCCTTCCATAGACATCGGGCAGGGACTGACAATTCAGGCAACTTCCCAGGGATATATACAGTTTGATTTATCTGACGAAGCGATCGCGAATTATTTCAACTATTTGCTGCATTTTTTACCAAACAATCCTGAACCCTCTGACTCCTCATCAAAGCTGCCATGCCCCACTGCGGCCTTATATCACCGGATCTTCCTGCTCCAGCATACCCATGCCCGGTGTTGTTCCTTGCTCCGACTTGCCCATGAACACCATTTCATTCAGTTAAGCTCCGCAACTCTGGAAAACCAGAGCAGTTACTGGCAAATCGTGGATCCAACAGTGCTTCCCTGGCTCACTGCCGCGCTACAATTTCAGACTAACCATGCCACTGAATTGCACTTGATTGGCCAGATAGTCACCGTTTTGGATGCACTCACTGACTGGGGAGGTGATTCTCTCAGTTCCTCTACCCTGCCTGCATCTGGCGCAAAAGGTGCAATGACGCTACTAACTGTTGCTGAAGGATTAAGTCAGGCTTTTCACGAGAGCCATCGATACTGGCAATTGATGGGCAATCTCCGTACTCAAGGTCGCGATCGCCTGCAAGCTCATCTGGGGCTGATTCTCATCACTCAGTGGTTGTTGTATCAATTGCTTCACGATCAACTTGCTATTGAAGTTCCCTTCCAGCTGTAATTCCGACTTTTCTTAAAGTTTTACAAACATATTTCAAGGAGCTAAACCAAGTCCAGCTAGAGAACGATCGTTTTCCGATCAGAGAAACTATGGTTCTGGACTTGGACGAGGTTTATATCTTGCGCTAGATGACTTGAACCCTGCGTTTCATAAAAGCTTTAGGAACCCGAGTACGGATATCCCTACATGACAAAACAATACATTTTCTTTGAATATTTTGATGAAATTTGACGTTTTCGTGTAAAGAGTCGCCTGGGAAAATCGAGGCCATAGAGTTTGCTCTCAACTTAGGGACTCGTTCCCAGGTTTAAATAGGAGGTTTACCATGCGAATTGCTCAGATTGCCCCTTTATGGGAGCGAGTACCTCCCACAACCTACGGAGGCACTGAACTGGTCGTTGGCTTATTGACCGAAGAATTAGTCCGTAGAGGACATGAAGTTACGCTGTTTGCATCGGGAGATTCGATTACCAAAGCTACTCTTAAATCTGTTCACCCAAAGGCATTACGGCTCGATAAAAGCGTTAAAGAAGCGTCTATTTATGAAATGTTACAACTCACGCACGTCTATGAGCGAGCCAAGGATTTTGACATTATCCATTCTCACATGGGATGTGCCGCACTGCCCTATGCCCGATTAGTGAAAACTCCGACAGTTCATACGCTGCATGGTATCTTCACTCCGGATAACGAAAAGCTGTTTACTTATGCTCGTCAACAGCCGTTTATTAGCATTTCCCATGACCAGCGAGAACCACGCTTAGGGTTGAATTACGCAGCCACAGTTTACAACGGCATCGACATCTCTGCCTACCGTTTCTATCCCAAACCCAGCGATCCGCCTTACCTGGCATTTTTAGGTCGTCTTTCTCCAGAAAAAGGCACCCACCTGGCGATCGAAATCGCTAAGCGATCGGGCTGGACATTAAAAATCGCAGGCAAGATTGATGTGGTGGATGTGGAATACTACGAAACTGAAATCAAACCCCATATCGACGGCGAACAAATTCAATATCTGGGAGAAGCCAACCACGTCCAGAAAAATATCCTTCTGGGGAATGCTGTAGCCACGTTGTTTCCCATCACCTGGCGAGAACCCTTTGGTTTGGTAATGATCGAATCAATGGTATCCGGTACCCCAGTGATTGCCATGAAGTTGGGTTCTACGCCGGAAGTGATCGCCCATGAACAAACCGGGTTCCTTTGCCACAGTATAGAGGAGTGCCTGCAAGCTTTACAGCGAATCCCTGAGATTGATCGGGCTAAATGCCGTCAGCACGTCGAGGAAAACTTCAGTGTGCAACGCATGACGGATGGCTACGAGGCTGTTTACCAGCAGGTTCTGGCAGAGCGCTTTGCCCAAAACGGTCATTCTTTAATTCACCAACCTCGGTAAATCATACCTTACCATCTTCTCTAAGTTCTTGTAGGGGCGCCTGGCCGATCGTCCCTACTACTGGTGCTTCCTGGAATTTGGAGAAATTCTCCACTCTCCACGCCTTATTCCATGTTCCTGCTCCCCCGACTTCGCTCTAAGGCTGAATCAACCGCCTGCTGTTGATCTCGGTGAGTGATCCACTGATGATAGGTGCGAGTATGAACGGCGACGGAATGCCCCATCATGCGAGCAGCCACGGTATCGGGCAGGCCAAAGTGAATGGTTCGTACAGCCCAGGCATGGCGCAGATCGTAGGGAGAAAAGGGAATATCGTAGCGGCGAAACTGCACAGATACCAATTGACCAATGCGCTGTAGTGTGGTTTTGCTCAAGTCAGTTTGCACAGCAGGTAAACAGCCTTCTCGTAATTGAAACTGTTCCACCCACTCCGGATAAAAGGGCCAAACTTCATGACTCCCCGTTTTGGTCGTTGCCAATACCTGCACCGTAGGAGTTGCCCTAGCCTGGGTCAATGCTGAGTAATCGCTGAAGAAAACTTCGTGATTCCGTAAGCCGTAGGTGGCCATAATGCCGTAAACAAAGCGCCATGCCGGATTGGGAATCGTGTTCCAGATGGTAACAATTAGTTCATCGCTGGGTAGTTCGCGAGGTTGAGCGCGACTAGCCCCATAACTGCCCCAGAAAGATTTCAACTCAATCGGTAATTCCAGATTGAGAAATGTGGCGAAGGCACTTAAGGCCGTACAGCAAACCTGACGGCTGCGCGTGTGTGAATTAGTACTGCGAACAGTGGCATAAATAGCCTCGGCAAGGCTGAGGCTGGGATTGGCCTGGGCGATCGCCTCCAATTTCCGCAGATAGGGAGCATAGCCAAATTCCCAGGTGGTTTGAGTTGAGGTGGGGTGGCCTCCGCTTCCGGCGTCGGTCAGGAAATACCGTTCAAAGGCTTGAATTTGCTGGGCCAATCCCATCTGATCCAGCCGTCCCCAGCCTGTACCGTAGACATAATTGCGCCAGTCAAACGTATTTTGGATTAACTGGGCGGCAATAATCTTCACCTCCTGTTCTGCCTGCTTCAATCCGGCTGGAGTGGCTGGTAATCCTAAACTCAAGCGTTGTTGATAGGGTTTCAATTTCAAACTTCCAGGGCGGGGAGGAAATGTACCCCGTAAATTTAATTTTTCTCCCCGACGTTCAATTTGCAAGCCCATTTTTGCCGCCTTCAACCGCTGATTCACTTGAGCAATGCGGGTATCCAGTGATGAAACTGTTTCAGCCATGATGTAAGCAAGGAATCGGAGTTTGTGAACACTGTTAAGGATAGGTGTTGTCACTTGCCTTTGATATTCAGTGCGTCATCCTCTTGGAATTTAGTATAGCGATATAAAAAATTGGGTTTGACAGAAAATCATCCGGATAATGCATTTATACTACTATCACTTCGTCGCTCCAAACTAAAGCCCCCAAAGCACGCATGGGGGCTTCTCTTTTGGTTGGCAAAATCTTTCGTGCCAAATTGCTAACATTGAGTAAAATTCAGCGTGTTCGTTTCCATGACTCCAGGTTGGTATTTTGTTGCAGCATGTTCGTTGGCTAATTCTGGTCTTGATCGGGGGGTACTTCTGCATCCTGGCGGCACTCGTCCTACCAACCCAGGCTAATGCTCAGGAAATAACACCCATAGCAATCGCTCGTCGGTCTGATCGATCGCCAGAAATATCTTCCATTAGCCATCTGGCCATCCCAAATCCCAAATCCCAAATCCCAAATGGAGTGGCTCTGATCGCCCAAGTCTCCGTTCAAGACCTGCAACAGCAACAGCAGCAACTGGAACAACAGCGATTGCAACTATCTGAACAACAAAAGTACCTCAAGAACCTGGAAAGGGCCGCTCAGAAGAACCTCAAAGGCTTGCAAAAAACGGCCAAAGCCACAGGCAAGCAGATTCAGGTCAGCGATGCTCAGTTGCAAACCGCTATCCGTCAGCTTCAGACCTTAGAAGGGAAACTGGCGATCGCGGAGCGCTCCTATCGCCAGAAGCAGGGAGCCACGATCGCCCGTCTGCAATTTTTGCAGCGGCAGCAACTGGATCGGGGTTGGGCTGTCCTGTTACAAAGCCGCAGTCTGAATGATTTTTTGGATCGGCGCTATCGGCTGAAATTGCTTTACCAGAACGATCGCCAGAGCTTAGCCGAACTACAAGCGAATGCCGACCAACTAGAGCAACAGCGCGATCAGGTGGAACGAAAGAAAAATGAAATTGCTTTGCTGAAACAACAACTGGAGCTTCAGAAGGCCAGCATGGAAGACCAGATTGCAGGCCAGAAAGAGAATATTGATCGCCTGAAGAGCGATCGGCGGGCAATGGCTGTAGCAGAAGCCCAGCTAGAACAGGACTCTCGAACGATCGCTCTGCTGATTCAGCAACATACGGGCGCAGGTGGGTACGGATTAGCCTTTCGTGGCACAGGACAAATGCTGCTGCCCTGCTTAGGTGAAATTACCAGTGGCTTTGGCTGGCGTATGCATCCGGTGTTGGGCTATGAACGCTTCCATACTGGGATTGATATTGGGGCCGATTACGGTTCCACCATCTATGCAGCAGAACAGGGATTGGTGATTTTTGCAGGCTGGTATGGCGGCTATGGTAATGCCGTGATCATTGACCACGGGGGTGGCATCACCACGCTGTATGGCCATACCAGTGAGTTGTATGTCTCCGAGGGACAAACGGTGCAGCGGGGACAGGCGATCGCGGCGGTCGGTTCCACAGGTCTTTCCACTGGCCCCCACCTTCATTTTGAAGTTCGCCGAGAAGGAGAACCAACCGATCCTGTAGCTTTTCTCTAGGAGAAACAGGCTCAGAGTCTCCTAAGAATCTACCAGGGGAAGCATTAACTGGCGGCCACGGAAAATCCGCATTAAGTCGTAGGGCCAATTCTGTCTGTATACTTAGTTTTCTTCACTGTTACAGGTTCACCAGCAGTTTAAGATCGCGTTAACGGTTTGACAGATCTCAGTTAAGTAAGTAGGGCAAGGGATCGCGGAATCCTGCTACCGTTTTTACGCCGCATTACTGGCCTCCTGAGTTGTCGAACCTATACCAGGATTACCTAAGCCACTTTTTAGTCAGGATGACAGCTTTTGGAGGGAGCAGCGATCGTGACCACTACTCAGCCAAATAGGGCCAAACAACGTTTCCTCTTTCAAGGTCTGTTGCCCCTGAAACGCTCAACCCTGGTAGCTGATGTCATCGCAGGTATCGTTCTGGCGGCTGTGGGAATTCCTGAAGTCATGGGCTATACCAAGATTGCGGGTACTCCGATCGCCACAGGGTTATACACCTTTTTATTGCCAGCCTTCACCTTTGCGGTGCTTGGCTCATCCCGTCATTTAGTCGTTGCAGCCGACTCAGCTACCGCCGCGATCCTGGCCTCTAATGTATCTCGTCTGGCCCAGATTGGCAGTCCTCAATATGTGGCTCTTACCGAACTGGTAGCGCTGATAGCAGCTGCACTACTGTTATTGGCTCGCCTGTTTAAGCTGGGATTCCTGGCCGATTTTCTGTCTCGCACGGTGTTGATTGGGTTTCTGACAGGGGTTGGCATCCAAGTGGCCGTTGGGCAACTCGGAGTGCTTCTGGGCGTTGCGGAAGGGGGGCACGGTAGCATCAAGCATCTGCTCTCGGTAGTCCAGAATTTGCCCAACACACACTTACCAACCGTGGGAATTTCTCTGGCTGTTCTCGCCGTCATTATTCTGTCGGAAAAGCTCTGGCCCAAATTTCCTGGTGCGCTCCTGGCTGTAGTTGGCGCGATCGCCGCCAGTTGGGTATTTCATTTTGCCGATTACGGCATTAAGATTATTGGTGCTGTCCCCAGAGGATTACCCTCCTTTGGGCTACCGGCAGTGTCACTGGATGATATTTCGTCACTGCTGGGTGTGGCAGTCTCGTGCTGCATTGTGATCATTGCCCAGAGTGCAGCAACATCTCGTGCATTTGCTTTGCGATACAATGAACCCTTCAATGAAGATGCCGATCTGATCGGTTTAGCGGCAGCGAACATGGCAGCGGCGATCAGTGGTACGTTTATTGTCAACGGTAGCCCCACCAAAACCACTATTGTGGATGCAGCAGGGGGAAGAAGTCAAATTTCCCAAATCGTGACCGTCGCGATCGTGCTGATTGTGGTTTTGTTTTTGACAGATCCCATTAGCTATTTACCCACAGCCGCTCTAGCTGCGATCGTTTGCTTGATTGGGATTAAGTTGATTGACTTGCGAGGTCTGCGGGATATTTTTAAAACCCATCGAGACGAGTTCTATCTTGCAGTCATTACGGCTGCCACTGTGGTCTTTGTTGGAGTTCGGGAAGGGATTATTGTTGCGATCGTATTGTCATTAATTCTTCATGTTCGCCACAGTTATCGGCCTCACTCAGCGGTACTGGTTCACAAGAATCATTTTTGGCAGCCACTGCCTGTCGTTCCCGGTAGCATGAGTGCACCCGGTGTGATTATCTATCGCTTTAGCAGAGATATTTTCTATGCCAATGCTAACTGCTTCTCCGATCAAGTGCGGATGTTGGCAGAAACAGCCACCTTGCCACTGCAATGGTTCATCTTAGAGGCTAGAGCAATTACTGAAATTGATTATTCTGCATCACAAACGATTCGCGATGTTGTTCAAGCTTTAGCGAGTCAGAACATTACGTTTATTGTGACGGGTCTGACTCCAGAGGTGAAAGCCCAATTCGATCGTGACGGGTTAACAAAACTAATTGGCTCTGACCATTTTTACAACCGTTTAGGAGATGCGTTGAAGGCATTCCGTCACTTGCATAAGTCTGCGTCGGGTGAGTGAACAGAAACTTCATGACTATCCACCACTCTCAGCGCATTGCTAAATCTTCTGTGGCAGAGAGGCTATGCAGCGTATTGGCAGGCAATTCAATAAACACCCCTGGCTCTAAAACGACTTCCTGCCCTGCTAGCCAGAAAATTCCCCGACCCTGAATGACGGTAATAAAGCCGCTGTAGGAACTGGTATGTTCAGGAATTTGAATCCCTGCGTGTAAGCAAATCAGCATGGCTTGCCGCTTCTCATCTTTGACTAAGCGTTTTCTGAACGTACCTTTGTCGCCATATTCAATTTCATCTTGTAATTGAACTGCGAAAGGGGGGTGGCTGTTGCGAGCATAGGGGATCAACCTCCGGATAATAACGAGTTGGGCGCTGCGATCGCTGCCCTACCAACTTGGTTTGTACCATGCGTCTCAGACTGAGTAGAATTCAGTACCTTTGTTTAAAACTATTAAGGCAGCACTCAGTCTCGGTACCTCCTGACCCATGAGGGTTTGGATTTGGATCAGGGGCAAAGCGCAGGTATTTGGGGGGGAGGGAACCGGTATTTTATCTGGGGATGTTGATTGTTCAGGCTGCATGATCTATCCTGCCCCTTTATTTTCCAGTCATGCTATACTGGCGAAGTTACGAGGGCATGTAGCTCAGAGGATAGAGCACCAGATTCCGGTTCTGGGTGTCGCAGGTTCGACTCCTGCCATGCTCGTCGATTCACACTCCTTCTCCTTAAAGCCGAGCCGCGAAGGTGATCACAGTTGAGAGTTCAGAAACACCGAACAAAGATAACCTCTGTCCGGCGATCGCAGTCATCAACCAGCCCAAATCTTTTCTAAAACCGTGGCTGGTGCAATATCAGACATTTTTCCAGTCAGAGACTTAATGCCGACAAACCGATTGCTGGCAGGCAAAAGCTTCTCTGGATCAGTTGGGCCAAATAACGCCATTGTGAAGGTTTTCACCGCTACGGCCAGATGCATCGGAGCGCTATCGGTGCAGATCATCAGACTGGCTCCTGCAATCATCGCCGTTAATTTTCCAACATCGCCGGGACTGGTCACTTTCAGACTGGGGCAAGCTTGCAGGAGGGCTTCCACAAATTCTGTGTCCTCTGGCCCTCTAATAACGACCACTGGCAAATCCGGTTGCTTCTCGGCAAAGTCCTGAATAATCCCTTTCCAACTATTTACCGGATAAATTTTATCAATTCCCTTAGCTTTGGCCAGTTGGCTAGAGCCTCCATGAATCAACACGTAACCTCCACTGCCAATCCCCAGTCGCTGCCGCTCCGCATCGGCCCAGTCCAGATCCTTGGCTGGAACGCTCACCGCCAGGTCAGGACAGGGAGTATGAATATTCAACCCTTTTACCAGGTCGTGGTACATACAGGCCGCATACTGGTCTTTCTTCAAGGGCACCGGATTCGTCAGAAACATATCCCCTCCTCCACCGGAAAAGCCTACCCGCGTCGGGATCCCCGTCAGCCACAGGAGAAATCCAACTGTCCACCGTTGGCCCAAGGAAAGGGCAATTTCATACTCACGATCGCGCAGAATTCCCAATAGATTGGACCAATCGGCCAGACTGTTTCGCCCTTTGAAATCGAACGGGATCGTCGAATGTACCGATTTAGAAATTCGATAGGCTGGAAGTGCCCGGGGTTCGACCACCACATCAATTTCACAATGTGGATAGGTCTGCTTGAGAGTATCTAGCGTAGGAAAAAATAGGATTTGATCGCCAATTCCACCAGGGACGAGGGCCACTATTTTCATAATAATTCTTTACGCGAATTCGCTCCTTATTTTAGGGGAAGATACCCGAAAGTTTTGTACTTTTGGTTGATTTGCAGCTAGAAATTATCAGTTTTTCTACCCCCCATCTCTGGTTTTTACTTCTCGTTCTCCTGGACTGCAATAATAGAAAGAATTTGTCTTTTAACCGAGAACCACTGTGTATCTACTCATTCCCGCTGCTGGATCCGGTCGCCGGATGGGAAGTAACCGGAATAAGCTGCTCTTACCGTTATTGGGCAAACCACTGCTGGCCTGGACTTTGCTGGCAGCCAAAGCAGCCCACTCAATTCGCTGGATTGGCATCATGGGGCAATCCGATGATTTTCCAGACTTTAAGGAAATCATCATGAATACGGGCATGACCAAAATGGTGCATTTAATCCCCGGTGGTGCCACCCGTCAGGAATCCGTATTTCGTGGTCTACAGGGGCTACCCGCCGTCGCAGAACGGGTCTTAATTCACGATGGCGCACGCTGTCTGGCGACTCCCGACTTGTTCGATCGCTGTGCGGCTGAACTGCTCACCTGCCCCGGTCTGATTGCCGCCATTCCCGTCAAGGACACGATCAAAATCGTCGATCCCAACACGCAGATGATCACGGCTACCCCCGATCGCCGTCATCTCTGGGCTGCCCAAACCCCTCAGGGCTTCCAGGTAGATACCCTCACCCAATGCCATATCAAAGGCATAGAACAGGGCTGGGAAGTTACCGATGATGCGATGCTGTTTGAGCAATGCGGTCAGTCTGTCAAAATTGTGCCCGGAGAGGAAACCAATTTGAAAGTAACCACTCCGGTTGACCTGGCGATCGCGGAATTCATCCTGCGGCAACGAGGGAGATAGGAGATGAGTAAAGGGGTAAATGAGTAAGTGGGTAGGCGGGTAGGTGGGTAATAAATGAGAGATTAATGATGAGCTCATCAGGCTACTACATCATTCTTAACTCTTAACCATCTCCTTTTGCCTTCTTCAAGAAAAGAGGTAACACACTTAATAACGTCAGCATCCCCATTGCCAGGAAAAAGGGCAGGCGATCGCCCCCATGCAACAGTTCCTGACCAGTAAGTCCCAGCCAGCTATAGGCCAGGGTAAGGGGAAGCAGGCCCAGTAAAGTACCCAGAGTATAGGTTTTCAGGGAAATCGGGGTCAAGCCAAACAGAAAATTTACCAGGCTAAAGGGAGATAGGGGCGTAAAGCGAACGGCCAGCACAATACTGAAGGGATAAGTGGCGATCGCTCGATTCAGTCGCCGCAGCAGAGGGTGATGACCAAACTGCCGCTCGATGGGGCTATACAAAAAATATCGGGCTAACCAAAAGGCTCCGATCGCACCCAGGGTACTGCCGATCAGCGACCAGATAGTTCCCCAGAACACCCCAAACAAAGCCCCGCCAGCAACAGCCATGACATTCCCAGGAAACCCCAGGGAAGTGGCAATGATGAAAATCAGGACGAACAGCAGCGGGGCATAGCCTCCCGATCGCTCAAACTCCGAGACCAAAAACTCTTCATTGAACAGTTCTTTAGCAGAACTCAATAGACAAACCACCACCAGCGTAGTTAGCCCTATCCCGGCCCAAATCCAGAGTTCGTACTGTTTGCCAATTCGCATTCTGTTTACCCAACGCTAAAGCAGCTTTAGTCCTGCCGTTCCGTCATCCTCCGGAGTCCATTCCATACTTCTGACACTCCTGGCCCCAGCTATTGTAAGCAACCTCAGGAAAAACAAAAACAGGCCTTTCCTTCTAGATTGTTTGAACAATTTATCCATCATTTTCCATTTTCCTGACACTCCTGTGCTACTATCAATAATCGTGGATAGGCGGGTCGGTGCCCGAGTGGTTAATGGGGGCGGACTGTAAATCCGCTGGCTATGCCTACGCTGGTTCAAATCCAGCCCGGCCCATCCACAAAAACTTATGAACGTTTAATTATGAGTTTTGAATTGTTTTCAAACCCTCAATTCATAATTTATAATTAACCATGCATAGTCACCTTATGCCCGTGTGGCTCAGTGGTAGAGCACACCCTTGGTAAGGGTGAGGTCACGAGTTCAATCCTCGTCACGGGCTTTGATTAAATCCTTCTTAGGGAAAAGTTTGACCTGCAAGTAAACTGAATTTAGCCATGCCGCTACTGCGATGCACTGAATTGCGGTAGCGGACATAGGCAGGGCAAATCCACACTTTTTCGGTGGACGTGTTCCAGTGTGCCTTAACTGTTGTACAAAGCTGCTTATCGAGTTAGATAGCATTTCAGACAACTGGTTGGCAAGGCAACGCTTTTCGTTGCCATTTCGCTTTACAATTTGTGGCAATTCTCAATTTGCCTTGTCCTAATCGGTCGTCCTTATGAGTATTGGCTATCTCGCTCTAGTTCTGCACGCTCACCTGCCCTTTGTCCGCCATCCAGAGAGCGATTACGTTCTAGAAGAAGAATGGCTATTTGAGGCAATTACCGAAACCTATATCCCCCTCATTCGAATGTTTGAGGGCTTAAAACGGGATGGAATTGATTTCAAACTTACCATGAGTTTGACCCCACCCCTGGTTTCCATGTTGCTGGATCCGCTGTTGCAGGAACGCTACAACGAGTACTTGGTCAAACTGGAAGAACTGGCCGAGATGGAGATCGATCGCAACCAGTTCAATGGACATCTCAAGTACCTGGCCGAGCATTATGCCCAGGAATTCAATCAGGTTCGCCACACCTGGGAGGCTTACGGCGGCAATCTCATCAAAGCCTTCAAGCAGTTTTTTGATAGCAACAACCTGGAAATCATTACCTGTGGGGCTACTCATGGCTACTTCCCGTTAATGAAGATGTATCCCCAGGCAGTGTGGGCGCAGATTAAGGTCGCCTGTGAGCATTACGAGCAAACCTTTGGCTGTCCTCCCAATGGCATCTGGCTGCCGGAATGTGGCTACTACGATGGAGTCGAGCGGATGCTGGCGGATGCTGGGTTGCGCTATTTCCTGACCGATGGGCACGGCATTCTCTACGGTCGGCCTCGACCCCGCTTTGGCACCTATGCTCCCGTATTCACCACCAGTGGAGTGGCTGCCTTTGCACGGGATCACGAATCTTCCCAACAGGTGTGGTCGTCGGAAGTGGGCTATCCCGGCTCACCGGAATACCGGGAGTTTTACCGGGATCTGGGCTGGGATGCAGAGTATGACTACATCAAGCCCTACATCATGCCCAATGGTCAGCGGAAAAATGTGGGTATTAAGTATCACAAGATTACCGGACGGGGTTTGGGGCTGAGTGACAAGCAGTTGTATGACCCGTACTGGGCACGGCAGAAGGCATCTGAGAACGCAGGTAATTTCATGTACAACCGGGCGCGGCAGGTGGAGCACCTGTACAGCATCATGCAGCGCAAGCCGATTATTGTATCGCCCTATGACGCAGAACTATTTGGTCACTGGTGGTATGAGGGGCCGTGGTTCCTGGATTATCTCTTCCGTAAGACCTGGCATGACCAGCATAGCTATTCCATGACCCACATGGCGGATTACTTACGGGAACATCCCACGCAACAGGTGATTCATCCGGCTCAGTCCAGTTGGGGCTACAAGGGGTTCCATGAATACTGGTTGAATGAAACGAACTCCTGGATTTATCCCCATCTCCACAAAGCCGCAGAACGGATGATTGAGTTAGCGCGACGAGAGGCTGCCGATGAGTTAGAGACACGGGCCTTGAATCAGGCGGCACGGGAATTATTACTGGCGCAATCTTCAGACTGGGCCTTCATTATGCGAACCGGAACCATGGTACCCTACGCTGTTCGTAGAACTCGATCGCACCTGATGCGCTTCCAAAAACTTTATGAAGATATTCAGCAGGGCAAAATCGATTCCGGTTGGCTGGAAAAGGTGGAAGCGATCGATAATATCTTTCCAGGGATTAATTACCGGGTCTATCGTCCACTGTAGGTGGTGTTTCAAATCTGTGACTTTTGCTTGTAGGGACACTCTGCCAGAACATCTCTGCGAAGTACTCACCTTAGAGAAGTGATGCTGTGGATGGAATGGTTTGTCGAAGTCGCTCGTTTGGGATAATATCAGTTGCCTTGTCTTCTGTTTTCTTTCCCTACTCCCATCTCCTATGGCTCACTGGATCGCTAAAACTCTCGCTACCTTCTTACTCCTCTTACCTCTAACAGCTTGTACAGAATCAAATTCAACAGGACAGGATGAAAGTGGACAGCCAAAAGGACGGTTGGCAACAGTGCTAGGCCGGGGCAAGTTAATTTGTGGGGTGAGTGGAGAGTTGCCAGGCTTTAGTTTTGTCGATCAGGATGGCAAATATTCTGGGTTGGATGTGGATGTGTGTCGGGCGATCGCGGCAGCCCTGTTCGACAATCCCGATGCTGTGGAGTATCGCAACCTGAATGCCAAGGAGCGGTTTACAGCTCTGCAAACCGGAGAGGTGGATGTTTTGAGCCGCAACACCACCTGGACGCTCAGCCGGGATACATCCGTTGGTCTGGACTTTGCCCCGATTATCTTCTTTGATGGTCAGGGCATTATGGTGAAACAATCCAGCAATATCAAAATCCTGGCTGACTTGCAAGATAAATCCATTTGCATTCAAACGGGCACTACCACGGAGCAGAACCTCACCGATCAGATGCAAAAGCGCGGCATCCCCTACAAACCTGTGGTGTTTGAAGATGTGAATACCACCTTTGCCACCTATGCGGAAGGTCGCTGTGATGGAGTAACTGCCGATCGCTCCCAACTGATTTCTCGCCGCACCACGCTTCCCAACCCAGGAGAACACGTCATTCTGCCGGATGTGTTGTCGAAGGAACCCCTCGCCCCCGCTGTTGCCAGTGGTGATTCAGCCTGGGCGGATGCGGTGCGCTGGACGATGTTCTCCCTGTTGGAAGCGGAGGAACTGGGCATTACCTCGCAGAATATGGGCCAGTTTATGACCAGTAAAGATCCCACGGTACGACGGTTTTTGGGTATGGAAGGCGAGTTGGGTAAAGGCATGGGCGTGGCAAATGACTTTGCCGCTCGAATTATCAAACATGTAGGCAATTATGGGGAAATTTACGATCGCAACCTTGGCCCTCAAACTAAACTAAACTTGCCCAGGGGACAAAACAATCTGTGGACAAAAGGTGGTCTTTTGTTTTCCCCACCGTTTAGATAGGGAGTGGAACGGGTGTCTGTGACTCTAAAAAATGTTCGTCGCTGGCCATCTCAAGCGATTCTGTCGCTTCTCTGGATTAGTTCCTTAAGTGACGGTCTTATTAACTGCTCAGGCTCCGGGTTCTACCCAAATTAAACCTTCTCAGATCGGACGAACGCAGCAAGCCGCCAACCGCTCTGGCCCGGTGGTGATTCCAGTTCCTGAAACTGTGCCCCTGATTCCAGTGCCTCGGATGCCGTCTCACGAAATTCGGGGAGTCTGGCTAACCAACATCGACAGTGATGTGTTGTACAGCCCCCAGTTACTGCAAAAGGCCATTCAAGATCTGGCGCAACTGAAGTTTAATACCCTATATCCTGTGGTCTGGAACTGGGGGTATACCCAGTATCCCAGTCAGGTCGCTAAACGAGCGATCGGTCATGCAATAGATCCACGCCCCAGCGGCTTGCGAGGGCGAGATGTGCTGGCAGAACTGATCCAGCAAGGAAAAAAGCATGGCATGACGGTAATTCCCTGGTTTGAATTTGGCTTCATGACCACAGCCGCATCGGAACTGGCAACTCGCAACCCGGACTGGATTACTCAACGACGAGATGGTTCCAAAATTTGGCTGGAAGGGCAGCATCAACGACTTTGGCTCAATCCCTTTAAGCCAGAAGTGCAGCAGTTTATTCAAGACCTGATTCTGGAGATCGTTACCCAATACAAGGTAGACGGCATTCAGTTTGATGACCACATGGGACTGCCAGTGGAGTTTGGCTACGATCCTTACGCGGTTGCCTTATACAAACAGGAGAACAACGGCAAGGCCCCTCCTGCTAATCCCAAAGATCCTGAATGGTTACGGTGGCGGGCCGACAAAATTACTAAATTTATGGGGCAGCTTGTCCGTGAGGTGAAAGCCCGGAAACCATCAATTACTATCTCGATCGCCCCCAATCCCCAAAGCTTTTCCTATGAAAATTACCTACAAGATTGGGACACCTGGCGACGTTTGGGCTACGTGCAGGAATTGATTCTGCAAGTCTACCGGACGGATATGAATGCCTTTACCTGGGAACTGATGCAGCCGGAAGTACAGGAAGCCAAACAGTACATTCCAGTAGGGATTGGCGTATTAACAGGTCTAAGAAATAAACCCGTTCCCATATCCATGATTCAGGAGCAAGTTCAGGCAGCCCGCGATCGAGGCTTTTTAGGAGTCTCTTTCTTCTTTTACGAAACCCTGTGGAACCTCACCAACGAATCCAAAGAACTCCGTAAGGACAGTTTGCGCGATCTCTTCACTCCTTCTGCTCCCCGACCTACGGTGTATTAAGGTGAGTGGGTGGATGGGTAAGGAGTAGAGGAATGCTGGGTAGAGGAGATGAGGGAGATAGGGGGATAGATGAGAAGGGGCTAGTTTTGGTCTTGTCGTAGGAGTAGTGTGTCTAGTGGCCTCAATAATAATGCAGGTTAGGCAACCGTTATAGAGTAGTCAGCAAGAGATAGTAAGAAATTCGCGAACTTGATAGGCCGCTGTGGAAAGAATAGTCGCAGCCTGTTCTATTTCCTCAGCAGTGGTGAATTTGCCAAGCCCAATTCGTAAAGCCCCATCTACTGTGTCTTCCGGTAAATTCAGGGCTGGCAAGACATGGGAAGGAGCTTCAACCCCAGATGAACACGCTGAGCCAGTAGATATTGCAAGTTGATGACGAACTCGAGCAATAATTGTACTATTGGGAATATCAGGAATCGATACATGAAGATTACCTGCTAAGCGATGGTCGATATCGCCATTCACAACTAATCCAGAAATTTTTTCTAGGAGCAACGTTTGAAGGTTATCGCGTTTTATCGCGATCGCCCGCTCGTCTTCCTCCATCTCCAGCGATCGCAACTGACAGGCTTCTCCTAAACCAACAATTCCAGGAACATTGAGCGTACCCGATCGCATCCCCCGCTGATGACCGCCACCAAAGATGAGGGGATCTAAATGGTAACCACTGCGGACAACTAACGCTCCAACTCCTTTTGGCCCGTAGAGCTTGTGGGCTGAAATGGCCAGGTAGGTAATGCCCCACTCTTCAAATTGAATGGGAATTTTGCCGACGGCCTGGGAGCCATCACAGAGAAATGGGACGTTGTAGCGTTGAGCAATCTGCCCAATTTTCTGAATCGGGTAGATGGTGCCAATCTCGTTGTTGGCGGCCATAACGCAGAGTAGGGACAGCCCCTCGGCACAGACTTGTTCCAAATGTTCCATGTCGAGCCTACCTTTGGAATCTACTCGGAGGTAAACCAATTCAGCCCAGCCTCGCTTCTCCAAAGCACGACAAGTATCAAGGACGGCTTTGTGTTCGATTGGCATTAAGCCAATGCGGTGGGTGCCCTCACCCCCAACCCCTCTCTTAAGGCGGGAGAGGGGAGAAAGTAAGCTACCTTGAATGGCAAGATTGATACTCTCTGTGGCCCCTGATGTCCAGATGATTTCCCTTGGTGAGGCTCCGATCAGGTCAGCAACTTGTTGGGCAGCTTGCTTGATGGCAGCTTTGGCGCGATCGCCCCACTCGTGATCAGTGCTGCTGGCATTGCCAAATTCCTCAGTCATGTATTGCAGCACCTTTTGAGCAACCCTGGGATCAACCGGAGTTGTAGCGTGATAATCGAGGTAGATTTGGCTCTGTGGAAGGCTTTTTCCCATTTTTAGAAATCGCTCTTGACTCTGCCGAAAACCTCGGAATGCTTAGGTACTGACAAAGTATAGCGATTTGGAAGGAAATAACGTAACCAACGCATTAGTGTTTGCCAGGCACGATCAGCATCAAAGTTTGGAGATTGGCTGCAAGCCAAAGAGGACAATAAATCTGTTACCGCTCCAAATCTTTGAGGAGTTGAAAGAAGTAAATCTACTTGACGGACGATCGGTTTCTGAAGAAGCAGGGAACCTACATATACTTGAAAAGCGGCTTTAGGCAAATCTGGTGGCACTAGGAAAACGCCTAAATCCAGTAAAGCTGCCTCCCGACTGACTGTACTGAGTTTCTCTAAACGCCCACTGTAGGCAAGATAAAGATCTTCAGGATTTCGTAGAGTTGGCAGCCAAGCATCAGTAGCGATCACTTCCTGAGATTCTTCTTCAGACTCTAACTGAGGTGAAGCCTCAAGAGGGGGAATTGTGGGATATTGCTCCTCCAATAATTGAACAGCTAACTGCATTTGAGCAAAGATGGCTTGATCAACTTGGACAGAGCCAGCGAACAACTCCTTCTCAAAATCTAATAGTTGAGCATTGTTCGCAGGCAGAGGAACTAAAAGCTCCAAGTTTATCTGCCTGACCCAACCTAGGGCTGTAGCTGTAAGATTAGCTGATCCGACCAAGCACTTTTGATCAGCACGGTAATATTTAGCGTGTAAATCAGGTCTTAGCCAAAGTGAAGCGCCGGGACGCTCTTCAAGTAATGTCCAAACTTCTAAATCACTTACACCAGTTAAGACCTCCTCAGGTCGCCAACGAGTCACGCACTTGAGGGAGATTTGAGGAGAGATTTGAGATAGCAATCTTGCCAACGCCGGAGCTTTGATGAAGGGAGCAACAAGAATAACTTCGTTACAAGCTTGGGCACACAACTCCTCTAACTGGCTTCCAGGAAGAACCATGTTTCCTGCCTTTTCCTGTCTACTCCTCAAGCTCTAAAAATTGGCGGGCAATCCTTCCCCAGTCAACACGTGTATCTTGGGCTGCTTGTCGCCGTCTACCATCCGGTTGCTCATCCTCATACCTCGCCCAAGCCATGAGAAGAAGTTTGAGGCCTTCTAAAGAGTTGCTAAGTCGAGTCCTAAGTGTCTCTGCGTCAACGTTGTCTACATCTTTTTCCATAACCTCAACAAGCTTATCGTAGGCAGGATGGCTTGTATTTAGGGTGACAATGATTGCGCCACCTCTAGGTTTAACGGAGAAAAAAGCTGCTGTCTCTAAATCAGCTTCAGCAAAGGTGTACTTTAGTCCATCATTGATTGTTTTTGCTGCCAGATCCTTGGCTTGAGTCTCTGTGACTCCCTGATCCCTTAAAGTCTCTGTAATCTCAGTTTGGCGAATCTCTTTAGGTTTGGACTCGTCTCGATCGCTTTGACCAACGTGCCCTTCCTTTTTTCGTTCCTCTGTAGCAGCCGTAGCAACTTGCTCTGCAACAGGTCCTGTATGGCGTTTATTACCGCTCCGCGTTCCTTTTGTTTGAGCTTTAAGCAGGCGACGGATAATGTTTAATTGAGAGTCAATTTTTTGGATGATATCTAACAGTGGTCCTCGTGGATCTTCATTCTCCTGAAACTCTTCTTTAAGTTGGCTAATGGTCGTTCCATCTTTCAGAAGCGATTCAATGTCAAACTTGACGAGTTCAGCAAAATTTCGAGCAGATTGTTTGTTATTAGTGACTCCAAAAAGATCATCTAAAGATGGAGGAAACTCAACTTCAATTCCCCACCATCTTTCAGTTGGGTCGTATTTAATCACTAGAGTTTGGTCAAGTTCTAGTTCTCGTCCAGCACGAACGATCGAAATACCTACATTTTTTGCTGCGTGCTGCCCATGCGGTAAGCTACCAGGATTCTGTCCAGCACGAGCTTCTTCCTTTGCATAAGAAAAACGTACTTTAACCTCATGACTTTTGCCACGAAACTCTATTGGGTAAGTCCATTCATATTCGCTGTCCCCCTCCCAAGGCTGGAACATCGGTTTGTTGTCGAATGGAGCAGGACAAGAGGTTTTTGCAATAAGATAGCCAGGATCGTTAGGTAAAGCCTCTTTGGGAGGGACAATTACTGTCCCTGGATTATCTAAGTCAAAAGCTAACATCCGGATGGAAACTTGACCGCTTTCTAAAAATTTTCGGTACATTCTGCCAATAATCAATTCAGAATTATCAATAATGGCAGAACCAGTCTTCCAAATGCAGCGATCAAGACGTGACCAGACAACCAAAGTGCCTGTTTTGTCAAAACTCTTGCCTACTCGCCGCCAAACCTCCGGAATTGGTTTAAATTCTGGCTCAGGCACTTCAGTAAGTCTTTGCTGTTTAATCTCTTCTAGGTCAAGGTATGTATGGAGAGCGTTTTCTACTCCATTTTGCCAAGACCAAACATCAACTTTCTGGCACTGGGACACCGAGGAAGATGGCAAGCCCATGCCAAACTTTCCAATACCTGTATGTTTATCTTCATCTAGGTGAGTGCCATTACCAAATTGAAGAGCTAACCGGAGAACATCAGTATCCATTCCACAGCCATTATCTAGTACAGCAATTTGGTGGATACACGATCGCCCTCGCTGGTTAACAAACTTCTTTTTTTCCCCACAGAGTAGTTCAACTTGAGTTGCACCAGCTTGGATTGCATTATCCATCAACTCTGCGATTGCGTAAGCGGCATTCTTATAGCCGTTGTCACGCATCGCTTGAACTGCAAGGTGAGCGGGAACGATAGCATGTGGGTTGCTTGCCATTAGTTGTGCCTCCAAACGTCATCCCAATTACTAAATGCCTCTGCAACAGAACCAAATCCTGGTAAATCAGTATCAATTACAGTTACGATTTCAGCCGTCTCGTTCCCACCTGCCCTCACTCCTCGAATGGCACGTCCTACCATCTGGCTGTAGAGAACGAGGGATTTGGTTGGACGGGTAATCACTGCGGCACTGGTACGAGGCGCATCAAAGCCAGTTGTCAGGACACCGTAGTTACAAAGGATTTTCGTTTCAGAGGAACTATCTTTAAAGCCAGAGATGAGGCGTTCTCGCTCTTGTGGGGAAGTATCGCCTGTTACGGCATCGGCAACAAAGCCTCTAGCGCGAAGTACAGCAGCAAGTAGCTTAGAGTGCTGAACAGAGATACCAAAGACGATAATTCGCTGATGCCGTTGGGCAAGGTTCTCAATCTCTAGCAAGATACGGAGGTTCCTCTGTTCATCTTCAGCAAGACGATCTAGCAGGTGCTGCGGTAGTTCTAGTTCGTCCTTAATACGATTGAGGTCACGCTCAGTAAGGCTCAACCCACTTTCGTAGAATAAGGGGCGGTAATTTGCTTTCGCTAGGTATCCTTCAGCAACAAGATAATCAACTGGACTGTCATATCCTGGTATTTCGAGGGTGACTTTACGCTGTGCAAAGAAGTCTGCTAATTCCGCATCGGCACTAATGTCAGCCCAGGTACGCCCTGGAGTTGCGGTCAATCCTAGCAGCCCTGTTTTGTCATAAGGCACTACGAGAGTATCAGGAACTAGCCTGTATGTTTCTGCGATCGCTTGATGAGCTTCATCAATGATAACGAGGGAACTGCGGCTCCCCAATCTATTGATAAACTGGATGCTAGTCTTAGCTTGACTGTAGGTTTTGGATAGACCTGCCACAACAATTCCGTCTCGCACTTGATCGAGTTCAAGATCGTGATTCCCCCAAAATCGATAGAGAGAAACATCACGATCGCCCAAATATTGCCAAGCTCGCTGAAACTCAGTGGCAGCTTGCTCACAGAGTTCCTCATTATACGCTAGCCAAACAACTAAAGCTGGTTCTTGCGATCGCAGGTGATCTGCAACAATATTCATTGCCGTCCGGGTTTTGCCTGAACCTGTAGGCATATGAAGTAGCACTCGCTTAGGTTCTTGACTTAAGTGCTGCTTAACTTGACGAGCAGCCTTCCTCTGATGAGCAAATAGAGGATACTGCGATTTTATTGTTGTTTTTGTTTGAACTACCTGAATAGATTGAATAGATTGAGGCTGAGGCAACTCAAAAAAATTAAATAAGGCACGTTCGCGCTTTGAACCACGTCTAATACTTACCATTTCTAGAGCATTAAACGCATCCTCATCCTGCTGATAATCTGACTGACTTAGAATAATTGCAAGATTTTTTGCCTCTTCTGATCGTAGTAAATAGATAAGAGACTTGCGATGTTTTTGAAGCAAATACTCGGGGGAATATAGCTTCACAAGCAGCTCTTGCAGTTTTGTAGGTGTAGCAAGACTAGGATCAAGAAGCTTGAGTAGCCGAATGACAGAACCACCCAATATCTCTTGTAGTGTTTCGTCGTCTGCTCGTGACAATAAGCTTTTAAAGTTCAATTTTTCTCAATCCTCAAAGCTCAAATTTTAAGTCTCGTTGCAAATAGTAGACGAAGCAGCGTCTGTTCGAAAAGCAGCGATTGGATAATCACCCACCGCTTTGCATTGCGAAGAGCCGCCGCCGAGGGGAGTTGGGCGGTTGGGCTGGGGGTCAGCAGGTGACGCAGGGCCTCTTTGTGGAGCGGGGCGAGTGGGGGAAAGGTTGGCATTGGGAAACAACATGAGGATAGGACAATTTTCTTTAGGAAACGCTGCGCGATCGGGTTAGAGGAGCATCCTGAATCTTTTGAAGAGGCGTATCATGAGTAGAAATCACCACCAAGGCACAAGGCAGACAAAGCAAGTTCTTGGTGTCCTCCGTAGCTCTGTGGTTCTTTTTTGGCAACCGCCTAAGCATCTGGCTCCACCCCCAGTGCTCTCAACTGCTCTGCTAATCGCTGCGATCGCGCCTCCGCCTCAGCTGCCTCTGCCATCGCCTGGACTGCAACTTCCGTCGGGGTTGGTACCAACTCTCCCGACTGCGTAAAGTAGCGCAACTGCCCATCCTGTACCCCCAAAAACAGCCCCAGCACCTCACTCCAGCGCCAACCGGCCTGATTGGGGGCAATGGCTTCGTGGTGTTGCCCAACCAGCCGATAGCCCTCAAACTCCAGCGTGTCTGGCGAAAACCAAAAATACTCCAGAGTTCTGAAGCGATCCTGGTAAAGAGCTTTTTTCAGGCTGCGATCGATTCGAGCCATGGCAGGGGACAGTAACTCAATAATCAAGTCGGGATACTGCCCGCCTTCCTCCCACACCACCCAGGATTTGCGGGATTTGCGCTCAGTATGAGTCACCAAGAAGAAATTTGGGCCGCGAAAGTCGCGCTTTTTAAGCTGGTCACGGCTGAAGTAAATGGTGAGGTTAGCCCCGATGAAAAAGTCAGTGCGATCGCGCCACAGCCATTCCAGACAGGCCACCAGCAGTGCCAACTGAGCATCGTGTAACGAACTCTCCATCTCCGGTTCATGCTCTCCAGTTGACGGGCATCGGGCATTAAATCTGCCAATTCCTGAGCCGTTAGGGTCATGATGGTCTGCTCTCCACACTGAGACGGCTTCCCGGTGTTTCCATTGTACAAGCCTGTCAAGGGAAGATTTGAGACAGGGAGAGGGGCGGCTTTCCCACCGGCAGCGCGATCGCACTAGACGGGGCAAAAATCCGGCGATTCAGATAGCCAAACTGCCCCGGTGTAATTTGAGCGGGTTCGCTGTAGGCTTCCAGCGTGCGATCAACCACATTGAACAGCCAATAGTGGGGAATTTCGGCCTCAGCATAGAGCGAAAGCTTCACCGTGCGATCGTATTCCAGCGAGGAGTCTGCGACCTCAATCACCAGCAGCGTATCAGCCGCAGTGGGATGGGCTGTTTCGTAATCATCTTCCCGGTTTTGCACGATTGCAAAATCTGGCTCTGGTTCCCCATCAAAGGCAAGCGTAATGGGTGACTGGCATCGAAGTGTTGCTTGCTGTCCAAGGATTGAGGGTAAGACCCTAAGCAATCGCGTGATACAAGTTTCATGAGCCGTTCCCTTCGCCGCCATTTGTATCAACTCTCCCCGAATCAGTTCAATATGATCGTCCTCACTCAGAAAACCAAGTTCCACTAGACGGTGGTAGTCCTGCACCGTAAATCGCACAGGTTGAGGGGGCTGATTCGGTTTGATGTCGGTTGCGATCATCACGCCTCCTAAATGGCTATAAATGACAGGCTAGACACGGCAAGGTCGCATCTTCTTGATCCAAAATTGCCTCTAAAGCTTCCACTAAAGGGCGATCGGGTTTTTGTTGAGATTCCCGCGCCATCGCCTTTTCATGATCAGCAATAATCTGGTCTTTGCGATCGAGCAATTCTAATAGTGTTTCCCCCTGGTTCCAGGTATAGGTTCTGCCATCTCGGTGATTTTGCTCATATTCAACTGCCTTTTGGAACAGATCAGGATGCTCCTGAGCCAGCATCACCCATTCATACTTGCGTTGAAAGAAGCAAAAGTAGCAACCCGATCGACTGCGCCACTTGTAGTACTTGGGTAGTCCGATGCCACTTTCTTCTAGCAAGCGCAAAATATCCGCTTTTACCAATCCCCGTTCTTTGAACGGGTAAACCGCTTTGATATTTGGCTTGGTAGAAATATAGCCATCTCGATGCTCATCAGCTCGAATCCCGACATAGCTAATGGCTGCGTCATTGCCAATAAAGGCTTCTAGGGGCTTGATTTTAAGCTGCTTTGTACACCATCGCATCTGGGGTGAAGGAAGTGTCCCCCCATAAACGTCTAACCAGTGATCAAACCCCCGCTCTGCACTCAAATACTTAATCTTGATTCCTAACCGGGCTTTAATCCGCTCTAAATACTCGTAAGTTTCTGGCAATTCGCGGTGTGTGTCACAAAAAAAATACTCCATCTGTGGCACTTCCTGATGCAGCAGAACAGCTAAAGCAGTACTGTCTTTGCCTCCTGACAGCCCTAAAATATGTCGTGGCTGTTTGTTGGTAGCGGTGTTCTCCATACTGTTATCCTACTTTGGCCGGCCTGGCTGTTGATTGATTGGTTGGCAATTGATTGGTTGGCATTGGAGGCTGCGCGGTTTCTTCCAGCACGCGATCGCTAAGAAGGGTTAGTAAAGCCTGTTGCAGTTGAGGTTCAGCACATTCTGCCAGAATTCTTTCAATTAGCGGTTCGAGGCGTTGCTGCTGTTCCTGATCCATCCAGACCATGCGGTGAATTTCGCTACCATCAGATCGAGTGATTGTCAACCGTCGGGCTTCAAATCCACATCGACTCTGAGCCGCAACATCTTTTTGCAACGCTTCCAAATTTTTGAACCGTCGCGCCAAGTCACTTAGATTTAACTCAAAAGCTGTAACATCCTGATCCGTCCAGGCTTCTGCTGGTTTATCGGCCACAATCATTAGCAACGACTCTAACCAGGCGCGATCGCTCATCGTTTCATCGGCTGCTGCTCGCACAAATCGGTTAAGTTGAGGCTCCAAACAAACTCCCAGCAGGTACTTTGCCCGAAATTGCAGATCTAGCCGTAGCTGGT
>NZ_JBRAGO010000005.1:0-16858 GCF_052746595.1 Leptodesmis sp. | reverse complement strand
CCCAAAAACGTTGTACAGCAACGCCTCACAGTCTTGCAGCAAAACATCATAGGCATAGTGGATTTCCTGTAGGATCTGCACCAACTGTTCCCGGAAAAATCGGGCTGTTGCAGCATCAGCCGAGTCGGTGTCAGACGTACTTTGGATCGGCTCTAGGCCACAGGATTGTGGCAATGCCAAAAAGAGCAGGTTATCCGGTTCCTGAGTTTGTAGGATCGTCTGGATCACAGCCTGGGCTGAAGTACTGATACGTTTTGTTTTCAAAGTGTAAGTCGGTAGCTTCCGGACAAACTGCACCAACGGCTTAACAACGGACAGAATAGTAAAATTGCGAGTATTCTTCTGTGAACTGATTCTGAGAATGGCTTCCAATTCCCGGAACACCTGCGATCGCAATCCTATCACAGCAATATGTTTGACAGCAAACCGGGCTGGATCTTTGACCAATAGCTCAAAATGTTCAGCCCCTAACACCGGGATAAACGTACCGTCTTTATAAATGGAAACTTCATCGATGTAGTGCAACAAAACGGATACCAATAACACAGGAATGACTCCCGGTTTAACCCCATAGGGCGGATCGGCCAGTTGTTGATAGAGTTGAGCAATTGATCGCGGCTGTTCTGTTGATTCCAGGCAAAACCGGGCGATCGCCTGCCACACCGTAGCTAACCCCGTATCCAAAAGCGGAGGATAAAAACCCCACACCCCATCTTCCTGTCTATGAATCTTTGTTGCTTCTAGCACCGATCCATACATAGCCACTTCAGGCCCATAACCTTCTAACCCCAAGCGTGGCTGATCGGCATGTTTGAGCATCGCCTCAATTAGTTCGCGTCGTGCTTTTGCCCCTTGGCAGGTTAGTTCACGGCGATTGATCAATTCATTGTCAAGTACCACACCTTTACTGTAAGTGCGATCGCATAAATCCGAAAGTGCCGATTGGAACCCCCTAGAAGATTTGATAGCCGTTAGTTGTCCCTCAATCCAGCACGCCTTTTTCTGGGCTGTCCAGTTGAATAGGCAAGCGATCGTTTCATTCAATAGACGTTCTGCTTCAAACAGGCGTTGTCGCACCTCACGCTTTGCCACACCATCCGTTTGCAATTCGGGGGAATTCTGCCAGATCTGCTTAAGTGCCCAAAAATCTTCACCTCGCATGCGTAAGAGATCTAGATCGTCAACCGTAATCACAATTAAAGGTTTATTGTCTGAAGTATGCGATGGGACTGATCCGGGGAAAGTAGCATCTAGCCAGTAAGCAATTAAGCCATCACTTCCGTTTATCTTACAAGTTAACGTTTGCAAGTCGATTCGATTGTCTACATACCGCTGCTCAAAATAACGGAGGTTGCCTGTTGTCATGTAATGGCGTTGAGCAATGACAGGTTGCAGGGGATAGGTTGCGGTCAATAAATCAGCTAAAGAAGTTCGGAGCTGCTCAATTTGCGTGTTAATTGCCGCTTCAATGTCAAAGTCAGAACCCTGCCATATTCGCAATTCATCCTGAATGCTGCGATGCGTGATCAGGTTCTTTTGCTTTAGAACCTTGATGATCTCCTGCCAGTGTTGACGCTCTTTAGTGTCGGTAGGAGAGTCGCACAAAGCCAATGCCACTAGTTCAGGCGTTGCTCGCAGCTTTCCGGTTGAAGTAACCAGGTTGAGGATTCCAATGGTTTTCAGAGCTTTGAGTAAATCTTGGCCTTGATCTCTGGCATCCTGAATCAACCCTTGCACTTCAACCCAACGCTGTAAGTGAATCCGTGATGCAAGACCAGTAATAGACTCTACAAAATAATCATAAAGCTGGTACAGTTTCAGGGTAGGAATCTGATCCCCTTGAATTGGAGTAGATTTGAGAAACTGACTGAAGGAATGAGGCTCGTCACTGGTGAGAAAGGTAAATAGCGAACGATCGTTTTGGGCATAGCGTACACAGAACATAGGTAATGCTAGAGCTGTCAGGGGATGCAGAGGATAAGCATCCTCTAGCATTTTCGCCGAAATCTCGTATTTTGCAAAATCTGAAAGTACATCTTTCAACGTATTAAACCAGTGTTTAGCTTGTAGATGAATGCTGGATCGGAATTTCAGACAATCTGGATCCGCATTCGATTGATCGATTGTCTGCCCAATTAAGCGAATCATCTGACTGGGCGATTCAGTTAAAACAATGTCCGTAAATCGTCCGTGAATCTTTACCCATTCGCTTTGTTCAATAGTTGATAGGCGATCGCCGTACCCTGTAAAGGATTGATGGAGAATCCCTAGCAGATGAACCTGATAATTTCCTTCAAGCTTTAGCTCAGCAATTTGTTGCAGCAGGTAAAGATCTTGACTACCTTGATGATGTGCCGCATATTCCAAATTTTTGCCCAATTCATCAATAATCAGCAACACATCTGTTTTAACGGCCTGGACGATCGCTTGAAGTAACTTCAGCACTTGCTGATTAGTTACCTGACAATTACCTTCTTCTGCCTGAAAGCGCCACTCATTTAGATCTATCCAAAACTCCGGTTTCTGCTCTTTCTGCCAAAATCGATCAAAACCATAGGACAGGGCGCGCACGATCGTCTGGCTTAACGGCTCTCGCTGAGCAACTGCTACAGCTCTTAATAATCCAGACTTAGGAATATTTGTAACAACTGACCTTTCTTCGATGCTATTGGTCGAAAAAACCGATTCAGCAATCGCCCAAGCGGCCTCAGCAACCGGACTTTTTTCAGGGGCACACAATGCCGCAAGATAGTGAGCAAAGGCCGACTTTCCAGTGCCATAGCCTCCGGTTAGCGTCCAGGCTCGATGAGCATTCGGATTACCAATAGCAGCCAAAATCCGTCGCAATGCGATCGCCGATCGCTCCGTCGGAACATAACCCAGAACCGCCTCCGGCCTGTCTAAATCTCTTTGTAAATTAACGGAGCGGTAGTAGCGGCGATGTAACTTAAAGTAATCTGATAAAAGTTTATGAGTCATCTTAATTACTTTCTTGCTTGATAGTACTCATCTAAAATAGCCTCTGATAATAACAGTGGCTCTCCTTCAAAAGAAAACTGCACTTTTCCAGCAGCATCAGACAGTCGAATTTGCTCCCATCGTCGTGCCATCACCTCAATCGCCTCACAGATGGCGCTTTCAGTCAGCTTAAATACAAGTCCTGGGCTACCAGAGTCGTAAAGTAAATTGGCAATGGGCATTGTTTTAGCAGGACTACCCGTTAGAGCATGATGCTGTAAGCAGGCATAAACAACAATTGCTGAAGGCAAGGTGGATTTCTGGCCAACGCAAAACCGATAGTGCTGTGCATCCCCTGCGGTGCAAATTAACCCCAGCTCCGTAAAAGGGCAATCCAAAGAATCTTCACTAACCTGAGCCTTTTTAGGTTGCACAACATACATCCGCAAAAGGCAACTCACATCCTTTTTGAGTGAGGATTCAGCAATACGGGGAGCAACCCGATCGCGGTACTCACAAAGTTGATAGAACAGATCTTCAGCCGTAAATTCGACCAGGCAAAAATCGTTAAAGGCAATATTCCAAGCGGTCGCTAGGTTGGGCGCTTCCAATAGTTTCCAGTGCAGTAACCAAAGAGAAGCAGGATCCTCCAAGTAAGGATCCCAACCATCCTGCCCCAACAATCGCCGACCAAATTCTGTTGGCTGGCCATCCTGTAGCAACTTGAAAGCAGTACACCAATACCGGATAGAACGCACCATGTTCTTTCCCACCCCTAAGCGAACCGGAGCATCCTCTCTTAAGAAAATCTCTGAATCAATAGAAGCGCGATCGAACCCCTTCTTCAGCCAACCAAAACGGGGATAAAACGTTTCATGACGGGCAAAGGTGACCCCAGCGCTCCGCACTGTCTGGGGGATACCCGGCTGAGTGATTGTTTGCTCAACCGCTAGAGCCAATTGCTGGTGGGCCATAACCTATCAGGCAAGAGAATTAGTGCGAATGAACTTATTATCTGGCAATTTAGTCAGAAAGAAATGCCCCATTATAATTGACTCATCCACTAAACTCAGCCGATTGAAGTACGGCTAGTCTGCCATGACGACCACTCAAGAACAACTGGCAACCCTTGCCACAGAGTTGGGTATCTCTCTGCCACCGACTGATTTATGGAGCGATGAACCTCCCTTGGAGTCAGACTTTCATCGTGAGCAAATTGATCTCCTGATTCGTTTACTCAAGCGGTATTGGGCCACCCGTAACGATTATTACGTTACGGGCAATCTGACCATCTACTACAGTGAAGATCAAATAACCACTCGCGATTTTAGAGGCCCAGACTTTTTTGTCGTGTTGGGGACAGAGTTTAAGCAGCGCAAAAGTTGGGTAGTTTGGACTGAAGAGGGCAAATACCCTAATCTGATTGTAGAAATTTTGTCAAAAAGTACGGCAATGGTGGATCAAGGCCCGAAAAAAGACTTATACCAAAATACCTTTCGCACTCCAGAGTATTTTTGGCTCGATCCAGACACATTGGAATTAGCGGGTTTTCGGCTGATGGGTAAAGCATACCAACCCACTGCACCTGCGATCGATGGGAAGCTCTGGAGTGAGCAGTTGGAGCTATACCTGGGTGTTGCGGATCGCTATCTCCGGTTTTTTACACCTGAAGGGGAGCAAATCCTGACCGCAGAAGAGGCAGAAATTCAAGAACGCCAACGGGCCGATCGGCTGGCGGCAAAATTGCGAGAGCTAGGTTTTGATCCCAATCAGATCTAGTCAACGATAGCGTGAACAGCATTTTCTCTGGTTTAGCGAAATGCTCTCCCCATTTGAGCAGCTTGATACCATTCTATCTACCTGCCAGCGCAGCAAGGTGGGTAAACTGCTGCCGGATGCCTTGTACGTCCACGTCTCAGCCCTAGAATCATTAGACCCACTTCTCCAGGAGTACGAGAGGGAAGCCAGAGAGATTGCTTCTTGCCCGGAAGGAATCACGCTCGTTAAATTCAGTCTGGAGAAGCTGAGCATCTCCTATCTTTCATACCCAGAGTTTGATAGCGATCCGCACCCAGCGCTTCAATCCAGCATTCAGGTAAACCTGCAAAGCCGTGAGGTGAATTATCGCGACTACAGTGCGGCAAGCAACCCTTTTATCCTGCATCGGAAAGAAACCTTCGTCACGCCGGATTATCCCCACTACCAGCAATTCGCTGCCCTAACCCGCCAGGAAGAAGCTCTGGGGCTACTGGATAATCCGAGGACGATTGGGACGCGCCTGGCTTGGGAGGAGCGCTTAGCCCAATTTCAGGTTGCGTTTCAAGGGCATACCCTGGTTCATCAGTCTCTTCTCAGGCCCCAATCCACCCAACCCAAGATCGATCGCCACAAGGCCGCTATCAGTCGCAATGACTTTTCCAAGCCTGTGCGATTGGCTCTGGAAGCCGGGCTACTGAATCAGCACACGACCTTTTTTGACTATGGCTGTGGTCAGGGAGGAGATCTTGAACGAATTGCCAAGCTAGGCTATGACAGTGCAGGCTGGGATCCTCACTATCGCCCAAACGCGCCCCTCATGCAGGCAGATGTCGTGAACCTGGGATATGTCATCAACGTGATTGAGTCTCCGGCAGAGCGGCGCGAGGCGTTGATGAAAGCTTGGGGACTAACCAGGCAGGTGCTAATTGTGGCTGCTCAAGTTCTCATTGCCCAGGGAAATAACCAGATTGCCTATGGAGACGGGGTAATTACCAGCCGTAACACCTTCCAGAAATATTACGACCAAGAGGAACTGAAGATTTACATTGACCAAGTGCTAGGGGTTGACTCAGTTCCTGTGGCATTGGGCATTTACTTTGTGTTTCGGGATGAGGCCCAGGCTCAGAGTTTTCGGGCATCTCGGTTTCGATCTCGCGTTTCCGTCCCTAGAGTCCAACTAGCCAATAAGCGGTTTGAGGATTATAAAGAACTGCTCACTCCGTTGATGGCATTCTTCACCGAGCGGGGACGACTGCCGACTCCGGAAGAACTGCCCGAGGCGCAAGCACTCAGTACCGAGTTTGGTAATCTGCGGCGAGCCTTCCAGATCGTCCTGCAAGCTACCAATCCGCAGGAATGGGATGCGATTAGCGATCGCCGTCGTCAAGACTTGTTGGTTTATCTGGCATTGAGCCATTTTGGTCGTCGTCCCAAGCTGCGAGATTTAGCCCCTGTGGTGCAAAACGACATCAAGAGTCTGTTTGGGGGCTATCAACAAGCCTGTACTGCAGCAGACTTGATGCTGATGAGCCTGGGCAATCAGTCGATAATTGAGGAACGTTGCAAGCAGAGCGGGATCGGACAGAAGCGACCCAATTCCCTGTGGGTGCATGTATCGGCAATCGAGGCACTTGATCCGCTGCTCAGGCTCTATGAAGGTTGCGCCTCTCGCACGATCGGTCGTCCTCAGGAAGCCAACGTTATCAAGTTTCACTTTCGTAAACCCAAGATTTCCTACCTGTTTTACCCCAATTTTGACACCGATCCCCATCCTGCCCTGCACACCAGTATGGAGATTGACCTGCGTGACCTGCATGTTCATTACCGGGATTATGACCCCAACGATAACCCACCCCTCCTGCACCAGAAGGATTTAATGGTGACAGCCAACTATCCGCTCTACGAGAAGTTTGCAAGGCTGACGCGGCAGGAAACCGATTGGGGCTTGCTAGATGATTTGCGCCTGATTTACAACACTCGCGGCTGGCAAAAATGCCTGGAGAAGCATTGTGCTGAGTTGAAAGGACATCGGGTGGTGTGGCGGAAGGATGCTGACCCTTACCAGGTAAAGTTGGTGCAGTCCAAGCGGCGGTTACGTGAAGTATGATCACGATATCCACGTCAGCATCGCGTCATCTGTAGAGGCGATATTGCGATAAGTCCAAATATAAGTCCAAATATAGATCAAAAAACTTGATAGCATCCAGAAGCAACTCTTAGCGATCGAGCAATGTCGTCAAACTATCGCCTCATCTTATATCACAAGCACCCTTCTAGTGGACGTACCCTGTTTTTGCGCTTGCACCAAACTGTTTGCCAGTTTGATGGCCTATCGGCAGCGTCCCGTATTGTGGAAAGCCATGTGGGAGGAAACCGGGTCAACGATGATCCTTCAGATTTATTATCAGATTTATTAACAGATGCCGAACACCGTTTAGGAATGGCAAACGGTACTCTGACAATTGATCGAGAATTCAATGCAGTGATTGACAACGCAGATACTCCGATTCAAATTTATTTAGCTCGATTTACCACAATCGATCCCCCTCAAGAACACCTTGCTGAACACGCATGAAAATTCATTGCGCTGACCAAAGCTCATCGCCTGCTGCCAACCGAATTAGAATTATTGCGGTTGGCATACTCAATTATCATGGACGATTAAGCAAGCCCTAATTTTTATGGACTTATGGACTTTAAGGATGGATGAGCAACGGCAGGGTTTCCAGCAGGCTGATCCTGCTGCTGTGAGGTTTCAGGCGATCGCTCAATGGCACCTTCACTGTACCCCAGGTCATACAGGCTAGCTGCCTCCGGATCCAGATCAGGTGGGCACTTAGAGCGTCCCAACCAGGCATCTTCTTTCCCTCGGTTGAACCAATCTTCTATCCCAAAGTTGCCAATCATGGATGATGTCCTCCCTGGCAGTATGCAATTCTTGTGTAGGCGATTTCCCTTACCCTGCTTCCATTATCCCACCTGGAAAAATCTTTGGGCTGAGCTTTTTCCTTGGGGAATGGAAGTCAGAGATGTCAGCTTGCCATGCCCAATTTCACAGTAGCCATAGGGATCATCGTCTCGCTTGTCGATGCTGGCTTCATCAGCGTAGCCAATCTGGTCTGCCGACTTGGTCTTCAAGCACTTGAGGAATTCTTAGTGCTTGAGTGCATCTCGTTCCTGATAGCCGTAAGTCTTTTTTCGACTCATGCCCAGTTTACGCAGTACATCACTAGTGCATCACTGATGTTTTGCTACGCCATCCTGTCTCCCTACACCCGACTGAGCCGACTGCTTCATCTGCTCCAATTCAGCCCCGACCTGCCATACCTGAAACTCGTCCGGCCCCCTCTCCTTGATAAAACTCTATTGGCTTACTTTTTGTGGGCTACGATATGGAAGATGTGCCAGTATTTATTCGCGATTAATATCGGGGCGTTCGAGAAGACGAGCGATCGCCTGGGGTTCGCCATCAATGGCTAATACCTGCCAGTCCCGTCGCAGCAGTTCTACCGTATCACGCCCATCGCCACAACCCAGATCGACAGCAACTCGAGAACTATCCACTGAAGCCTCTGCTTAAAAGTAACTCAAAGCCATGAGTAACGTATCGCGAGGTGGGCGACCTGCTACCGCTTGATAATAGGCCACCCAGTCTCATTCAAACGGTTTAGAAGTTATTGGATGATGAGTCATACACCTTAGGCTAGAACCAGTTCAGCATGAGTGTAGCAATTTTTAGGGCATACTCTCGAACAGGCCTGACAGCCAATGCAATTATCAAAGTTAGCAATAGTCATCGCCTTGCGTTCAATTTCTTCATCCTCTTCGTTTTCGACAAATTCGCCTTCCTCGTTCATGGCTTTCAACACCAACACATCTCGGCCACAAGCTTTAAAGCAACGGCCACAGCCAAGGCACCGATCTTGTTCAATTTCTTGCACAAATTTGGGTGTCCAAACTTTTCCTCCCAAGGTTAATCCTGTTACTACAGACATGGCGTTTCCCTCTCTGAATGGTGGATGGTGAATAGTGGGTGGTGGCTCTCGTAGGCGAACGAAGTGTGCCTACGAGAGCCTGAGCGTTACACAGTGACTGGTTGAGGTGCGGCAACAGCAGCATCAAGACCAGCAAATGGCTGAGAAGCAGCTCCGGCTTGCAGATAAGCTTTTTCTGCTTCTAATTCCTTAACTTTGTTCCAGGCGGCAGTAAATGCTTCAGACTCAGTACCTTCTTTCTCAGCGATCGCCTGTGCTTCAGCATTCGCTGCTTGCAGGGCGCGTTCAACTAACGGCAGTTTCGGATTGGTCAGGAAATCGCTCTTAAACAGGATATCTGCAACCGAAACGATACCAATCAGATCACCCCGGATGACGGGAGCGCGATCGACTCCGGTTTGGGCAAATAAACGAGCAACGTACTCGATGGCTAAGTCAGGATTGATTACGACACATGGCTTCGTCATCACTTCGCTGACTCGAACTTTTTTGGGATCTTTTCCATAGGCAACAACTTTATCGGTAATGTCTGCTTCAGTGACTAATCCATAGGTGTCTTCATCATTGCGTCGATCAACTACCAGAGAACGCAAGCCTTTGAGCTTCATTAGCTTGACAGCTTCCTCAACCGTTGCCCAATCTGGAACGGTTACGACTTCTTGAGTCATGATTCTTGAGCTTTCATGGTATTCCTCCTTGGTTAACGAACACCTGGGACGTTGCACCGAAGGGTCAAAAAACATACAACGGACGAAACAGACAAGGGTACTTTGTACTGAGACACACTAAACACACAGATCAAACAAACACAGATAAACGTAATCAGTCAGTACAACTTGGGCATCGGGAAAATTTGAATCAAAGCCGAATTAAGGCACCACCGACTGAGACGGTACTTCCTGCCGTGAAGTTGAATGAATTGACTTCAAAGCAAAACACTTCAACCAGCTCGGGGTGATTTGAGCCAGTCCAGGCAGAGGCCAAAACTGAGGAGAAGGGGATGCTTCTGTCAGGCGAACATAAATAGCTTGAGCGGTTTCGTGACCAATGACGAATTGATGCTCGTCTACCTTAATTCGGTAGTGAGGCGATCGCTGTTCCAGGGTTACTATAGTTCCTGGAACCACTCCCATTGTCACCAACTTTTGCACCATCATGCGATCGGTACTAGTGACACGAGTCACTACACCCCATTCTCCTGCTTTCAACAGGCTAAGTGTAGCTCCTGAAACCGTAAATTGCCCTGGCATCGAATTGGCCTCGTAGATAAGGGATTGAAAACTCAATGGATCTAAAACTCGAAGTTTTGAATCATCAAGTCGCACTTACTGGAGTTTGATAAAAACCCTGAGTTTTAGATAAGTTCCGAGCTTTAGGTTACTTAATCACTAAACTAAATAGGCTTCCTGATGAGTTCGAATCGTGCAGTCCGATCGCGGGTAGGAAACGCAGAGGAGCACAAACCCCTTTGCGACTTGTTCCTCATATAGAAACACCTATCCAGATTGATCAATCTCACCTTCTATAACCTTGCCCACACAGCTAGAGCAAGAGCCAGAGTGACAGGAGAAGAGCAGATCTAAGCCCTGTTCTTCTGCTGCTTCCAGGATTGTTACCGTATCTTCAACAGGAATAGTGATGTCAATCTCTCTCTTCTTGTTGATCAAATGCACTTGGTAGGTTACCGTTTCTGTATCCTCCAAAGTTGAATAGTTTGAAATTTTAAGTTTTTGAGTTTTAAGTTATGAGGAATTCATGGAGTTGAAAACTTAAAACTTAGAACTCAAAACTCATCACTTGCCAGCGTCTGCTAGCTACACGGAACACCTGCAGGAGAGCAATCACCAGCCTTAAAGGATTGCCCACAACCACAGGATTCTGTTGCATTGGGGTTAGAAAACTTGAAACCGCCCTGGGTCAGCCCTTCGACGTAATCAACAACGACTCCATCCAGTAACGGGGCGCTCTCGCGATCGATGTAAAGCCGTAATTTTCCCTGTTCCTGCAACAGGTCATCAGGTTTTGGTTCGCTGATAATATCCAGTGCATACTGATAGCCACTGTAACCCCCATCGGTTACAGAGAAGCGCACTCCCCGTAGAGGAGCATCTTCAGCTTTACTGGTACCCTGTAGAAAAGTACGCAGGCGTAGTTCAGCAAGTTCGGTGAGAAATAGGGTCATAAAGCCTCCAGAGAGAGTAGAAGATCGGGTGTGGGTGTAGGGTGTGTTAGCGGCAGCGACACGCTTCATTTCTGGTTAAGCATGGATATGGGGACAAGTGGCACGGATAATGCAGCAGCGGGAGCATGAGCTATACCGGATGTTGTACCGTTGGGTGCAGAATGGAAACACTAAGATTGCGATCGCAATTAGCATTTTGATGGGCCAGGGCGAATAGACTAGACTGAGAAAGAGGCTAAAGCGACTGATTATGGCAGTGACTATTCGAGTGGCTTCATCTGCGATCGATCGGCTGCAATAGAGTGTTGTGATTCCTAGTAATAAAGCAGCGCAGGAGTACAGCATGGGAAGGGAAAGAGGTAGAGGAGTAGATGAATGAAAAAAGCTATTGGGATTAGTAGGAACGAAGTATGCGGGTAGAATTTTTGCAAATCTGCTAATGAACTGTTGAATACTTCGCCCCTACATCGGCTAATCGATGGCTCTTACTGCCACACACCGGACAGTTAGGGTCATGATAGGGACGGCGTTTGGCAAACTCGGCCCGACTCAGACCCATGGTCAACAGTTGAGATAGTAAGGGAGTGCCTAAACCCGTGATTAGCTTGATCGCCTCCAGGGCAGTGAGGCAGGCAAGAGTGCCGGAGACAGCACCCAACACACCAAATCCGCGTTTATCCCAGTCGGGCTTTTCTGGGAAGATGCAGGATAAACAGGGGGTTAAGCCAGGAACCATGGTCGTCAGGTAGGCTTCCATGTCGTTCATCGCCGCTTCGATCATGGGTTTTCCCCACTGCACACAGGCCGCATTCAGCAAATCCCGCCCTACGAAGTTATGGGCACAGTCCAACACCACATCCGCCTGTTGCACCAAAGCATCTACGTTGTCAGGTGCCACATACTCACAAATGGCATCAATTTCCACATCCGGATTAATAGCCGCCGCCAGTGTTTCTTTTGCTTTGAAAACTCGTGGTTTTCCTACCCAGTCATCGGTCATCAATACCTGGCGATTCATGTCATCCAGACGCAATTCTCCACCTCGTAAGAGGATCAGTCGCCCTATTCTGGCTACAGCCAAGTAAAGCGCTGCTGTGCCTCCTAAACCACCAACTCCAGTGACGAGCACAGTAAAGTTTTTCAGCCTTTGTTGGGCTTCTTCCCCAAAACCGGGGAGCATGATCTGGCGACGATAGCGCTCTAGTTCGATCGAGGTCAGGTCTGGCACAGTGGTTCTCCTCCTCTACTCCGCACCGATTTCAGAAAGCAGGACGACGTTTTGAGCTTTGTCTTTTAACACCTTAAACAGCTTTTCATCCAGGGGAGTGGAGTCGTTGAATGTGTTGTAGGCTTGTTGTAAAGCAACCTCGTAGCGATCGAGCACCTCTTCTTCACTTAAAGTACTGGTATCAATGCTTTTGATGAAGTTGGAGAACTTCTTCAGAATATGCAGTCGATTCACACTTACAAAGTGTGGGTCATACGATAGTCCAAAGAATTGTAAATATTCTTCTGCATCCACCAAACGCTCGAGTTCAGCTAAGGTTCTGCTCATTGTTTTGACTCCAATTGCTTTAACCGCTTTTTCAGTTGGTCAATCTGATGAAAAATGTCGTAAGTCTCCTGGGCTGCGCCCATCAAGCGCTCATAGTTTGTAGGCAATCCTTCTGCTAGATCATGCAGATCCATCTTGAGTTGTCCCGCCTTACTATTGAGCCGCCTAATTTGTATTCTTAGCTCGTCTACGTTGGTGATTTCTGTTACCTATGACATAAAACCTCTCGATTTGGGATTTTAGATTTTGGATTTTGGATCAAGAATTAAGTCGAAATGTGAATTGGTATGAGAGACGTTAGCGTTGCTATAATGTGTAAGTTTTTGAGTTGTCAACCCGCCCAAAAATAAATTTTGGGCTAACAGTGCAAGTCCATTTAACAAATCCATTTAAATAGACTGAAGCTCCTGTGTAGTCGTCTTTAGATGACTTTGGCTATGAGCCAAGAAATTAATTTCCTGGTGATGCTGACTCACAATTATTGCGATCGCTCTTCTACCAACCGGAAATCCAAAATCCAAAATCCAAAATTTCTACAGTTTGCCGACCTCTGGGAAACGGTTGGCCAATGCAATTTCTGCTTCGACCAGTTTTTCACCTTCCAGGGTAGCTTTCTCTAGAGAATCAAAGCCAAACCGTTGAGCATCCTGCAGTGTCCGGGCAACCAGCAACAGGCGGCCAGAGAAGATCAGCGCCCAGCCAAACCCTTCATGGCTGAGGTCAATCACCACCTGACAGAGCATTCCAGTTTCGGTTTCAATCCGGTGAGCAATGCTCCGGTAGAACGCCGGAATTCGTCCTTTGGTAATCGGATCGACATCTCCATCCACCGAAATTTCGCGTTTCTGGGCTTTGGTCACGACATAAGGTTTGAGCAATAACTCATCCGACCAATTGCGATAAGTGCCGTAAGCATCATTGGCGCGAATTTGTTGGACGATCGCTTTCAGGAAAGGACTGTCCAAAACATGAGCAGGGGTGGGAGTGTCAACAGGTGTAGTTGTCATACGGTTACTTCTTCCTCAGTTGCATCGAGTTCATCAAAAAAGTTGGTTGGTTTACGTTGCTGCAGTACCTTCCTTAACCAGGGAGGAGGGCTGCCATTCAGAGTTTCCACAAGTTTACTCAGAATATCTGGGATTTTTTGCTCTTCCGACTGAGCTTTGATAGGGGTAATATGATGGTTGATCAGCCGTGCAGCAGCACTGCCACCAATGGCTGAAACGTAGACGATCGTGCAATCGCTCAATGCTTCAATTTTAGGTGTCAGCTTATCTTCGTTACCATCCTCTTTTAAGTCGCCATCGAATGTAATCGTTTCTAGAAAGGTGTACCCTTCTGGTGTGACTTCGTACACATCAATCTTCTTCGCCTAGCCAAAGTGAGCATTGATATGAACTTGATCGCTAGTCGTGAAGGCAATTTTCATGCTATCCTCCTCAAAATCGATTTAGGATTTTAGATTTTGGATTGTTCCCTAACTCAAAACTCAAAACTTAAAACTCATCACTCTCAACTCATCACTCTCAATTCCTAGTGGTGCGCTTGCACTTCTTCTTGTTCCAACAACAGGTTGCCGATATCAAACAAAAATTGGGTGGTGCCGGCATACCCAACGATGCTGCGATGGCCATTACTCAGGCGATCGAAAATAGGAAAGCCTAACCGATACAGGGGAATTCCCAACCGTTGAGCAACAGTCTTAGCATGGGAATTAGCAATCAACAGATCAGAGCCAGCAGCTAATTGCTCCAGGTCTTCCAGGTCGCCGATTGTCGCTGTTTCTACAGGTAGTTGCTCCAGGAGCGGAGATTTGGTGGTGGTGACAGCCGCTTGAATTTCTGCCCCCATAAGATGCAGCCAGTGACTGACGGCATAGAATAGATCGGGTTCCAGCGCCAGAGCGATCCGTTTGCGACCGAAGTAGAAGTGGGTATCCAGAATCGCATCCTGCAACTGACGGCGCTGGTGGCGAAATTTTTCAGGAACAGGGTAGCCACTGATATGGGAAAGGGTTTCCAGGAATTGATCGACTACCGCCAATCCGGTCAAACTGTCAAACACAGCATACTCAGTGCCAAACTGTTGTTGCAGACTCCTGGCGGCTCCTTCCATACACTGACCCAAAGCCAGAGTAAAGGCAGAACGACCCAGCGATCGCACCTGAGCCAGTGTTGTTCCGCCTGTGGTCATCGCACTGTAGTCGTCGGATAAGTGACCATCCAGGGAAACAGACAAATCAGGAACTACTACCGGATTCAACCGGAACGCGGAAACTATTTCTTTAATTGCTTCCACATCTCCCGGTGCAAAGGATGGCCTTGCCAGAATCGTCACATGTGAAGAAACCGAGACATGCAAGTAATCTAATTCCGGCCTTGAGCTAGGAGAAGAAGCATCCAATTCCACATGCAATGGCAAGGTATTCAAGATACTTTCCACCATAGCCGCATAGCCATCCTGGAGCGCCCCTTTGAAATCAGGAGTTGAGGTAAACACGATCGGCAGGGAGCTCAACTCTGGACGACGTTTACGAATACTTTTGAGAATGCCATCCATGTCATCTCCGCGAGTTTCTGTTAGTCCCGTCGTATATAGCCCAATGATTTTCGGTTTGGATTTCTCCAATAGGGTCACGATCGCTTGCTCGACATTCTCTTCCCCACCCAAAATCGTACTCACTTCCGTCATCGCCGTTGTTGACAGTGGAATCGCCTCCCGGAAATGGCGCACCAGCATCACCTTAGCAAAGGCGGTATACCCCTGCGATCCATGAAACAGCGGCATTACACCTTTCAGCCCCAGACAAGCCAATGCGGCTCCTAGAGGCTGGCTTTGTTTCAATGGATTCACAGCAACAGACTTTCTAGAGGTTACGACTTTGGTTGTTGAATCGGTAGCAGAGAAATTTTGGATTTTGGATTTTAGATTTTCGATTCCTTTCCTATCCTTTCCATCTCCCCTATCTTCTCCACTTCCTACCTGCTGCCCCCCATCTTCTGCCTTCAGTCTTGCTTCCCACGGTGCCTGCAACCTTACTTGCTGCCAAATCGGACTGTGCAGAGCTTCATCAAGTTCACGGGCCATTTCCACCATGCCCACATATCCGGGTAGTCCCACATGGCGTTTAGAAGTGATGAGTGATCAGTGTTAAGTGTTGAGTCATGAGTCATGAGTATTGAGTTAAAAACTGAAAACTTAGAACTCAAAACTCAGAACTTATGGAACCAAAGCTTTCTGGCGGTCTTGTAGCCATTCCGCTTCGTCGCTGTTGAAGGGTGACATGGCGCGTAAGCGGGATACGATGTCTGGCATGACAGCTAACACCTGATCAACCTCGGCTTCTGTGGTATAGCGGGAAAGGCTGAACCGGATAGAGCCGTGCAGTGTGGTGTAGGGTAATCCCATGGCCCGCAACACGTGGGAGGGTTCTAGCGATCCGGAAGTGCAGGCCGAGCCAGAAGAGGCGCAGATACCAAACTGATCCAGGGATAGCAGGATGGCTTCGCCTTCAATGTACTTGAACCCGATGTTAGTGGTATTGGGTAGGCGATTTTTGGGATCACCGTTAACACTGCAATCAGGGATGGAGTTCAGCAGCCCTTTTTCCAGGCGATCGCGCAGTTTCTTCTCTTGAGGAATGTCTGCCAGGTAAGCTTGCGCCAATTCTGCGGCTTTCCCTAACCCAACAATGCTGGTAACGTTTTCAGTTCCTGCCCGACGACCACGCTCCTGGTGTCCACCAACCAGGAAGGGACGGAAGCGGAAACCTTTGCGCACATACAGGGCACCCACTCCTTTGGGAGCATGGAGTTTGTGACCAGAGATCGTCATCATGTCGATCGTGCTGGATTTCATGTTGAGAGGTAGTTTTCCCGCCACCTGCACAGCATCCACATGGAATGTTGCGCCATACTCTTTGACAATTGCTCCCACCTGTTCTACTGGAAAGATGGTGCCTGTCTCGTTGTTGGCATACATGGTGGAGACAAGAGCGGTGTTACCCGTCATGGCTGCTTCCAGTTCCATCAGGTCGAGTTGACCTTTGGAATCTACGGAAAGATAAGTAACCGAATAACCTTATCGGCACGGCATTGACGGCAGTGGCACATCATCTTCATGTTGCTATCTGCACACTCGTCCTGTAGCTTTTTCAACTCCTTGGGAGTGGGGCCGCGCTGTCCGGTCAGACCAAAGTAGGTGCCGTGTTCTGGTGCGGAAATCAGCGGCATTTGGTGCCGATTTCAGGATCCACCATATTAATCGTGATGGTGACGTGATCCACATTCAGGGCTTTGATGCGATCGACATAATCCGGTAGCATCAACCCATTGGTCGAAAGGAAAACTATAATTTCTGGTGATTTATAGGAAATCAGTTCAAACCTCAGGAAAGTTTTTTATGGTTTCT
>NZ_JBRAGO010000004.1:35885-83344 GCF_052746595.1 Leptodesmis sp. | reverse complement strand
ACTGCGACGGATTTAGGTAGGTAAAGACCAGATGCACCCTGGGTTTGCAGATCTAGAGAGAAGTCTCTGGCGGTTAAAACTGCGACGACACTCACTAGGTCGCCGATACAGACTCAACCTGCGTCGGCAGGTTTTCTCTGGATAGCCGCGCCTTCAGGATGGCAAAGAGACAGGTCTTTAAAGTATCCTCTAAGGTCTGCCTCCTTTGGCCTGACACCTGAAGTTGCGGTGATTGATCAAACTGGAGAGGGCTAGCTGACTACAGGCGATCGCCCTACCAAGATGCGTTAGGTCTGATTGAGTGAATCCAGTCCCCACTGATAGAGCGATTGTAGTAGCGGCTCTTCAGGAATTGTCCAATCATCTGAACAAACCGATTGCAATAGCTGCTCCAGGGCTTTGTATGTTATCTTCCAATCTGAATTGGAGGATTCCGGAAATAATTTTTCTGTTATATCTGTCAGCGTTAACGGATGGCTACTATGGACTTGTTTGTTGCGGAGTTCGTTAATCGCCTTAAATTGTTCGACTAACCTTGCATCATCATTTAAGTTCTTCATTTTTTGAAACGCCCGCCAAAGCTCCCCAAAGCTTGCTTTATAATTGCTTCCCCAATTGCGTTTATCTTCAGGTGGGGTCAGCCATCCTTGCTTGATCCAGTCTTCTATTTTGCAGCGAAGATATAAAAGACGCTCCAGGGTCCGGCTAAAGTAAAAGAATGCGAGGGAAACATTCTGCCGTTTTAGCTCTAGCCATATTAGAAAGGTCTCTTCCCAGATTTTCAAAAACTTACTCTTTGGGGTTTCATTGGTTTTGCAGCGTTCTTGGATGGCTGCTCGCCACTGACTGCGAAGCCGCTTAGGAACCTCACGTTTTGTTGGCGGAGCATCTAACCACTGAGCGCCCTGGAGTTGCTTGAGTGCGTCTTGGAGTTGCCAGTTCGCTGCAAGAGCCAGACGTTCAGCGAGCTGGTAAAGGGCTTTGCGGCGATCGCGGTAACCAGCAAGCCACACCTTCGCCTCACCAAAGTCTCCTTGCTCCCAGGCTGAACAAATTCGTTCCCGCTCTACTGGCCAAAAGTATTGGCCCAAGCTCACTAGGTTAAACTCGGTGGCTGACCGTACTGAACGCTTTCCGCCATTGCCATCCTCAAACAGAGGACTGGGTTCGATGGGAATCACCTGCTGCACAATACACTGGCGCATCAAGGCAGCGGCAGCAATTTCGAGCGTATTGGCCACTTGCGGCACAGAGCCTTTGGTCTGAATTTGAAGTGTCAGGGCTTCATCGGATTCCGAAGTCCAGGAGTCTTTCACCAGTTCCACCAAAAACTGTTCTAGGTGCTGCCGAATCTGGTCGGTTTGGTTGACAGCAATCTCAGGCTGCCACACATCCACCTTTATGGTTGGATACTGCTGGCGAATTTTACCTGCCATCAGATGAGCTAGCCATAGCGTATCGCCCCGACGAAAGTTCCACGGGGTTCCTTCCGGTTGATTGGTTCCCCACAGGATAATGCGATTCAGCCCTTTGGGAACTTGGTCAGCTAGGATGACTCCATCTAGCAGCAGTTCGACCGGGCTAAAATCCTGGGCGGCTTGGCACTTTTGGTAGAGAACTTCGCCTAAATGACGCACGCTGTAGCCAAATTCTGGTTTGGGTTCATCGCTGTGATATCCCCGCGCTAACCCTAACTCTGCATATAGTTCATCGATGTGGGGCGGATGACCGCGATCGCTATCAGCACCGAGCGATCGCACGATGCCATCCCGGCAAGGCCAGCCGACTTGGCGGGTTCCTACGGTAATGATCAGGGTTTTCATGGTTTTTGTTTGTTCATTAGTTAGGAACTAGGTGGTTGAAGTCGTGGCTATACAGTCAAAGTCAGCCTTCACTGACTCTTTCTTGGGGACTAGTGCAATAGAAGGGATTAGGAATTAGGGATTGGGGATTAGGGATTGGATGGCCTGCTACTTCCGATCCCCGGTCCCTGATCCCCGACTCCCGATCCCCTTATTTTTCCTTGTCTACAGGCAATCCTAACTGGGCCTTCGCGGCATTGATGGTGAAATCCAGGCTGTTTTTGCCAGCAGAGAGCAGAGCTTTACCTGTTTCAGAAGCAATTTGATCGCTGGAGCCTTCTAAATTGTTAAACCAGTTGCGGAAGTTGCGGCCACTGCCGATCGCAGTCTTCCAAAACCATTCAAATACAACCAGAAGCAGGCAGATCCCTAACCAGGCCAATACCCCTGTTTCCTTCAAAATTGCCCATGTCACCTGGCCTGCTTCTTTGTAGGTAGCATAGGTTTTGGGCTGAGAGAGAATCTGCCAGAGCTTTTCCCATTGGGCTTTAATCCGATTCATCCCATTCTCCTCTGATTCGCGACTTTGATCTGCTGTTTGTTATTCTGCCTGCCTGCATTCCAGAAAGCGAATCTTTTCAGGGTTATTTAATCGTGTTCTGAAGAAAAACAAGTTTTTGTAAACACCCCAGTTCCCCGCAGCAGATCCAGGAAGGTGAACACCGCTGGGGAGTGCAGCACATTAGACAAAACGGCTGCGCCGATGATTCGCTCCAGGGGGACGGGCAGCGATCGCACTTGCACCCTCTCTGGAATCGGAATCGCTGCCAGTCGGGGCAATACTGCAGCTCCTAATCCCTGGGAAACCATACTGACGATCGTCGAATCGGCTTTAATTTCGTGGGCGACTTTAAACTCCTGGCCCCAGGCTGCCCAGTGTTCCCTGACGGCAGACGTACATTCGGCATAGTTGTAAAGAATAAAGGAGTAGGGGGAGAGATCCTCCCAGGTTAATTGCTGCGGGACAGGGGTGGCCGTTGGTGGCAGCAGTACGACAAATTCATCTCTGGCGATTTCCCAGGTTTCCAATTCCTCGGACGATCGCGGCAGTGGCACGATCCCAATATCTACCCGTCCTTCCCGCAGCGCCAGTTCTACCTCGGTCGGTGCCAGTTCGGTCAGTGTGATACTGACGTGGGGACAGCGCTGACAAAATTGAGCAATTAATGGTGGCAACAAATGAGTGGCAGCACTGCGAAACGAAGCGACCCGTACCCGCCCGCCACTTAAACTTTTTTCCAAATAAATCTCATAATCAATGCTGTCTCTGGCCTGCAAGATTTTGCGGCTATGCACCAGCACTCGTTCTCCCAGCGGCGTGAGGCGGGCACCAAAACGGCCCCGTGAGAGGAGGGTTGCTCCCAGTTCTGCTTCTAAGGCCGCGATCGCCCGACTCACAGCGGACTGAGAGGTTTGCAACTGAAGGGCGGCATCAGAAAAACTGCCATACTCCACGACAGCAACTAAAACTTGTAACTGAGAAATATTCATCCGGCATCTATTCGCTTCTTGCATAGATGTTACCCGCCCGGAGTTTTGTTTCTGCACTCCGGCACGGGCTAGGGTGGATAAACAACTGTAAAATTGTTTGAACCTTTTCTACATCTAGCTGAGCTTTTCCAATTGCGCCATGTTTGAGTTGCTTTCTTACCAAAAATTTCGTGATACCCCGAAAGTCCGATTTTTTGACATCACAATCAACGAGTCCAATGCCCGCGATCTGGTGTTTCATGATGGGCCTGCAGTCAGCCCCAACGACACCCCAGAGGGACACTGGCAGTTTTATCTGCATCCCCGTCAGGAAGACAATCTCTTAGCTCTATCGGGTGGCCGCACATTTTATCTGGTTAACTTTGACTGGGAATATCCCTTCCACATGGTACGCCTGGAAGCTGGAGGAGATATTCTCCGGATTCCTCCTGGCACCTTTCACCGCTCCGTATCGGATCCGGATGGCTCCCTAGTTCTGAATCAGGCTGTTCGTTACGCATCTGCAACAGTAGAAAGCGAGTTCCGGGTTTATAACAGTGCAGACATTCCCCGCTTGCTGCAAGTCACCTCCAATACGGCTCCGCCTCCCAAGATGCATGGGTTTGACAAGATTTCGCTGCGGGTGGCTTAGAGGATGGAAAAGGGAAAAAGAGTGGAGGAGTGAAGAAGTGGAGGAGTAACATTTTTAACGCCTCGTCACCCCCTCATCTCACCCACTCACTGGCTCACTCGCCTGCCAGATCACTTCATGCGTCCTTGAATGGGTCGCAAAGATCCTGTTCCTGGTTTTTGTCTCATGCTGGGTTCGAGTTGCAGTTGCTGACGGCCATTGCGGACAATGCGCAGCATTTCTGTAAGTTGCATTTCCAGATCTTGCAGGCTGCGATCGGCGTACTCATCCGCCCCAGCCTGAATCTCTTCACACTCGGCGATCGCCGTGCGTTGCATATCTTCCAGTTCCTGTTGAGCCTGCCGTCGCATTTGATCAATCTCGGCGATCGTCTGTTCTCGAATCGCTTCACATTCCTGTTGAACCCGTTGCCGGATCTGTTGGGCCTGCATTTCTGCCTGCCGCACGACAGCCGACTCATTAATCATCTGGGCCGCTCGTCGTTCTGCCGCTTCAATAATTTCCTGAGAATATTGTTCCGATTGCAGATAGATCTCTTCTTTATGGCGCACGATCGTTTCTGCCTCATGCAAGGCTTCAGGCAGACTGAGGCGAATGATGTCTAGCTGCTCAATTAGCCGCTCTTCATCGATCAGCGTGCGGCCCCAGATCGGCAAACGCGGACTATCCAGAATCATTTCTTCTAGCCGATTTAGCTCCTGCTGAATATCAATATTGGGCCTCACACCTTCTCTCGGGGAGACACCGTTTTGTGCAACTCCAGCAGTTGGGTTGAATCCGTAGTCAGAACCGGTTCCGGAGGGGTCTTGGCGTAACATCTGTAAATATCGGGGAGGACAGAAGGGGGAACAAGGTGATCGATAGGACCGCCAAACTTAGCAATTTCTTTTACTAAACTACTGCTTAAAAAGCTATGTTCGTTAGAAGTTGCTAAAAAAATTGTTTCCACGTCATCCGAGAGAGTTTTGTTGGTATGAGCCATTTGCAGTTCCATCTCGAAGTCGGAGAGTACCCGCAACCCTCGCAGCAGCACCTTAGCTTGGCGCATTTTGGCGTAGGTCACTGTTAACCCATCAAAACTATCTACTTCAACATTGGTTAAATGGGTTGTGGCTCGACGAATCTGCTCCATACGCTCCGCTACGGTAAACAGGGGGGCTTTGTTTGGATTGCGAAGGACAGCGACCACGACCTTTTCAAACAAACGGCATCCCCGCTCGATCACATCAAGATGACCGAGGGTAATGGGATCAAAGCTGCCAGGGTAAATTGCAAGCACAGGTGGGAACTAAATCGACTGATGAGGCGATTATAAGAGCAAAAGTCTCCTTGGGAATAGGAAAAGACTTAGAGATTTTGGCCGAACAATTCCTTTACCTGCTCCCAGGCATCTTTAGCTGCGTCGGGGTTATAGTCCACCCGTTGATCACAGAAAAAGCCATGACTGACCGGATAGCGGAACACTTTGTGGGAAATGTTATGTTTTGCTAATTCCGCTTCAATCTGGTCAGCCTGCTCGTTGGGAATTAAGGGATCCTGGGTACCAAAGAAGGCGTACAGTGTACCCTTAATTTCAGGTGTGCGGGTAATGGTCGGCGGGCCACCTCCGGGCGTCATGGTAGCAATGCCGCCACCATAAAAAGAGGCTGTAGCCGTGATGTCGGGTAAGGTGGCCGCGAGATAAACCACATGCCCCCCAAAGCAAAAGCCGATCGCCCCAAACTTGTCTGGTTTTACATTAGGTTTAGTTTTCAGAAAATTGATCGCGGCTTGAATATCCAGCAACAATTCTTCCGCCCTGGTCATGTCCTTATGTTGCCGTCCCAGGGCCGTATCTTCTTCGGTATAGCCAACTTCAAATCCAGGAGCCGTGCGCTGGAAGATGGCCGGGGCGATCGCCACATAGCCTTCTCTGGCAAGCCGCTCTGTAATATCCCGAATGTGAGAATTTACCCCAAAAATTTCCTGAATTACAACAATTCCTGGGAACGGGCCTGCTCCCTGGGGTTCTGCCAGGTAGGAATCAATCTGTAAGTCTCCATTGGGCACTTTTACCCAACCCGCTTGAATCTCCATTGGCTTCTTCCACAACATCACTGCCCTAGATTCCGTAATTTAGGGGGTATTGTCAATAGATATCTGCCCTCTGTCCGTTGCCCTTCGGCCTCTGCCCGTTGTGAATAAACTCGCAACCGATGACGACCAATGACCAATGACGCTTGACCAATGATGCTTCTAAGAATTTGGTGGAGTCGTTCGTTGAGATCGCAGGGGATTCAGATCGGGCTGTTCTTTTAAGACCACAATCACCTGCCGTTGATAATCAATAAAGCCATAGGCCGGAAATGCATAGGCGATCGCCGGATCCTGGGGATTGCGATTACTGGTCTGCCATTCCTTTTGGTAGTCCCGTTGGTTAACCTGGCGGACAGTGAATGAGCCAATTTGGGGTTTGGCCGCGGCTTCTCCCGCTGCCCTAGAAGATAAAGGCATGAGAGCCAGGGCTTCAGCCCCAGGTTTGGGGGGATGGTTGAGGTAGTCCTGAATGCCTTCCGATGTGTTGCTGGCTAGCGGAGATGATCCGGTGGCAGTACCGGGCGACGTGGAGCCAGTGGCGGGTGCTGAAGTAACCCGATTCAAGGCAGTATTGCCACTTTCCAGCAGGCGATCGGCAGGAGCATTGTCAGTTCGTCCTGAAGTTGCCTGCCGATTCTGGGAATCAGTTCCGCTGACGGTGGGGTAAGAACCAGTAGCCGTTATCCCAGAGGGTTGCCCTAAATTGTTCACGGCTGCAGGTGTTCCTCCCTGGGCTGAGTCAAAAGGTGACTGAGCCTGGTTTGGGCTACCTGATGAGGCGGGGGTAAACATTCCTGAACTGGGCGGAAAAGGAGTGGTGCCTGAATTGGCAGATGGAGAGGGAAACTGGCCGGAGGATAGGTTAGCAACCTGGGTGGTTCCATTACCGCTAGGGGTGGCCCCAGGGGTACGGTGGGGGGCTGAAGTCGCCGATTCAGCTATTCCTGAGAAGGCTCCAGATGGCGGCAGGGTTTCCGGGGGGGCTACAGCAGATGGATTGGCAAATTGCTGTCTGGCAATCGCCGATCGCAGGGAGTCTTTGATCGAGTTGGAACGAGTACCCGAATTGCTCGGTTGAGTTGGAGCTGCAGGAACGTCAGGGGTAGAGCGAGGTGCAGAATTAAGGGTCAGGGGTGACAATTTCAAAGGCTGGGCATTAGATACCAGTGGGCCACTGGTGATCAGGGATTTAGAGATGTTCTGGGGTTGCTGTTGGGCTGAGGTGGTGGGTTGCTTTGCTGGAATTTTAGTGGGAGTAGACTCAACCGGGGAAGCAGACAGCGATCGTCCGGTTTCTAACTTTTCAGGTGCAGTAGTCGTGGGACGCGGACTCAGGGAATCAACACTTTGTTTAATTTCTAAGTCCTGGGGTTGGTTACTTTGGGGGGCTTCCGGTTGATTGAAGGCATCGCTAATGATGGCTCCGGAGGCGATCGTCGCTGCCAGTACTCCTGCCCCTACTGCTCCTACAGGAAGTTTTGAGCGAGGTGGGAAGGTTGGATAATCGGCAGGAGTGGCAGGGATAGCCAAATCCTCAAAGTAATAGTTGAAATAGGTTAATGCTCCGTTGATGTGCCTTTCATAGCACTTTTTGGGATCCTGGGGCATCTGCGGTTGCCTGACTGCCGCACCTGGGGTGGGCTGTGGATCTTCTAGAGGTGGGTTGACCAGAGCCGGATTGGGAGGGGGAGCAGGAGCTTTTTTCGCTGAGTTGATCGATTTTTCAGTCTGGCGTTGACGATTTATAGTTACGGTTTTGGCAGCAGGATGATGCTTAGCCTGAATCTTGATAGGTTGAGTCATACGTCAAAACTCCTGAAGCTCGGTGCAGCGATTTTGCGTGTTGTTTGGTTCAGTCTGAAAATCAGCCTTGCCAAGGAACACCGAGACAGCGCAAGAAATGGCTGCCTCCTCAGTTATTCCGCCGTTTCTCAAAGCGATCAGGATTTTTGGTTGGATCTTTACTGGATTTAAGCCTTTCGTCTTAGGACACAAATACTGATCATCTACTGAAACCTGCGACGTCAGTCTGGCAACATTATCAATGGTTTTAAGAAATTCGGATGATGGCCCATAAACCGTCCGGAGAGATGGTGCCACCTTCAGTACATATAGAAGAACCACTATCGATGTTTCATTAAACACCGGAATGTTGGTAGGAAACCTGTTGTGCCAGACCATCCTTGTTGATACTCCCAGCGACGTTGAGCAAATCTCCAGATCTGGAGTCGTTTTGTCTCAATCCTCTTGCGGAACGATCGTATGCATAGTACCCGTCCCCTCCACTCCCCCTGGAGTCACTTTTCAGCGTGTATCCAGGTGCTTTCATTTATGAATACTGCTGCTTACAAATCTCAGGTAATGGTGCAATGGCTGCTGTGGGGGGCATTGCTCTCCCCTGCCTTGCTGCTAGATGCCAGTGGCGCGATCGCCCAGGCTCCTCAACAGGTACCTGCTCAGCCTACTGTTCAGCCTGCTGCCCAACCTTTTGCCCAACCCAATCTGGTGCCATTTAATGATGATGGCTACCTGCTAGGGTCGGGCGATCGCATTAAAGTAGAAGTTTTTGATGTTCCCGAATTCACCGGGGAATACCTGGTCTTGCCCAATGGCACGATTAATATGCCAGTGGTGGGGCCAATTCCGGTACAAAACCGCACCTTACAGCAGGCCGGGAAGACAATTTCGGCCCGCTATGCTGCTGTTCTACAACGCCCTACGGTGACAGTAGGGCTGGTAACTGCCCGCCCAATCCGAATTGCCATTTCTGGAGAAGTCAATCGTCCTGGTTCTTACACGGTCTCTGCAACACCAACGACAGAGGGAGGAGCCACCCTCAGCCGAACGTTGCAACTTGCCGAAGGGATTACTCAGGCGGCTGATCTGCGGCGGGTACAAATTCGGCGAGTGCAAGCCCACGGTTCTCGTGCAGGTCAGGTGATGACCGTTGATTTGTGGAGTTTGCTGCAGAATGCAGATCTACAACAAGATTTGCAACTCCGAGATGGCGACAGCATTTTCATTCCAGCTACAACAACGGTCAATCTGGAAGAAGCACGACAATTATCTGCAGCCAACTTCGCGGCTCGGAATAATCGACCTTTAAAGGTTGCGGTAGTAGGGGAAGTGTACCGTCCTGGCCCCTATACCTTATTGGAAGGAGCAGTAGGGCAACCGAATCAGTTAATTAACCCAAACTTACTGCAAGTACCCAGTGTCACCCGTGCAATTCAAATTGCTGGGGGAATTACTCAATCTGCAGATATTCGAAATGTGCAAGTTCGCCGATTGACCCGCTCTGGATCTCCTCAAATCATTAAATTAGACTTTTGGAAATTATTAAAAACAGGAGACATACTACAAGATTTACCCCTGCAAGATGGGGATACCGTGGAAATTCCTACTGCTACAAGTATTACTGACAATGAATTAACTGCTTTAGGAGCCGCTAGTTTTTCACCTGATAAAATTACGGTTAATGTTGTCGGCGAAGTGAAAGTACCAGGGCCAGTTTCTATTCTGCCAAATTCACCTCTAAATCAGGCTATTTTGGCGGCTGGCGGCTTTGTAAACAACCGAGCTAGCAAGACCGTGACACTGATTCGTTTAAATCCGAATGGAACCGCTGAGAAACGAGAAATTGGTACTGATTTTGCCCAAGGAGTTAGCCAACAAAATAACCCGGCTCTGCGAAATAATGACATTATTGTTGTGAAACGCAATGGTCTGGCAACATTCTCAGATGGATTGAATTCAGTGCTAGGACCTTTTAATGGCATTTTGGGAGTATTCAGATTGTTTGGATTGGGTATCTAATGGGTTTTCTAGGATAAGAAGTAATCCAGTTTTTTAATTGAACATTGGAGGTGATGTAATTGATAAGTTCTATGTTAAAAATAAACCAACACTACCTACAAAAATTTATGAGTTTAATACTATTCTGACTTCAATTGATCCTATTTTCACGAAGAATTTTTGATGATTAGATGTCGTCTTTGTGTTTTTTAGATGAATGGAAATAGGCTAAATCAGATTCAGCTAGAGAATGGTTGTCTTCCTATCAGAGTAACTATATCTGGACTTAGACAAGGTTTAATCTGGCTTTAATCAGATGAAAAAGTGTTAAATTTCTATTTCTAGAAAACACAGGATATGAATGATCGGGTTGCCTACCAGTCCTGCATTTGTAATTAGTACAGCAGATGCAAGGCGAGTCTCAGAAAGTGATCACTTGTAACTGTCTTAATCCTGATCTGAACTCATCTGGTTGCGCGAATGAAGATTGCTCTAGTTCACGACTATTTAACCCAACGAGGAGGAGCAGAGCGGGTTTTTGAACTGCTTTGCAAACGTTTTCCAGAGGCTGATATCTATACCTCTCTCTATGATCCCAAGCACACGATCGACTTGGGCGATCGCCTTGTCAATACCACCATTCTGCAAAAGATTCCGGGAGCTGCGAGATATTTTCGACTGATGGCTCCCTTCTACTTTCCGGCCTTTCGGGCGCTGGATTTGCAGGCTTATGACCTGATTATCAGTAGCAGTACCAGTTTTGCCAAAGGAGTGAAAAAGCGTCCCGGTGCAACTCACATCTGTTTCTGTCACAATGTCACTCGCTTTCTGTGGGATACCCAGACCTATCTGCGTGACTTCCGCCGCTATCAACACTTCTATCCCCTGATTGAACAGGTCTTTCAGGTGATGCGCAAGTTTGACCTGAAGTATGCTCAGGAACCTGATTTTTATATTGCTAACTCCAGCACGGTTGCAGAGCGCATCCGGCGGGTGTATGGCAAGCCCTCACTGGTGATTAACTATCCCATTGATACACAACGTTTCACCTTCTCTGCTCAGAAGGATGAATTCTATTTAGCCTCTGCTCGCTTGATCAGCTACAAGCGCTTAGATGTGATTGTTGAAGCCTTCAATTGGCTGGGCTGGCCGCTGAAGATTATGGGAGATGGCCCAGAACGGGAACGTCTGCAAGCGCAAGCTCGACCTAATGTGGAGTTTGTCGGTCATGTCAGCGATCGGGAACGGATGCGATTGTTGGCCAGGGCGCGATCGGTGGTGGTGGCGGCTCTAGAAGATTACGGCCTGGTGCCTGTAGAAGCCAATGCCAGTGGCACCCCAGTGATTGCCTATGGAGCCGGAGGCGTGCTGGATACTCAAATTCCTGGGGAAACGGGGGTCTTCTTCACTCGACAGTCTCCCGAAGCTCTCCAGGCTGCTCTTTTAAATGCCTGTCACATTTCCTGGAACCACCAAAAGATTCACGATCATGCCATCAGTCAATTTTCTGAGGCCGCTTTCTTCACCAAAGTAGAACAAGCCATAGACCAGGTTTGTCCACTAACTTGAAATCAATGTTAATCAATATAAGGAACTGACTATGCAAGCAACCCAACCCTATTTACATCCAGTGGCTGAATCTGAACCAGGCTACGGCCAGTTGCTGGCGGTATTAGTGCGCCGACGTTTCTGGGTATTGGGAGCATTGATTACCGCGATCGGGATAGGCGCACTTTACACACTGCGGAAGGAACCCACTTACATTAGTATCATGCAATTGCTGGTAGAACCAAACTATCAGGGTAAGCAAGGAACTCAAAGTGGATTAACGAGTGAATTTTCTGACACGAAAGTTGAAATTGATGATGCCACTCAAATCAACCTGATGCAGAGTTCCAATTTGTTGCGTAAAGCTATGAAACTGCTGCAGGTGAAGTATCCGGATATTAACCCCAGCAATCCACAAAGTGTGGCTCAATTTAAGAAAGCTGTCAGCGTTGGACAGGTTTCCAGCACTGGTAAAAATCCAGTTGGCACCAAGATCTTTCAGGTCACTTATACGGACAATGACCCTCTGAGAACTCAGGATGCTTTGCAGGCATTGCAAAAGGTCTACTTAGACTACAACCTGGAACAACAAAAAGTCCGATTGATCCGGGGGCTGTCTTTTGTGAATCAGCAGTTGCCCCAGGCGAATCGGAAAGTGAAGGAGGCAGAAGCGGCTCTGGAGAAGTTTCGCCGTGAACAGGAGTTAATTGACCCAGAACTTCAAGCGAAAACCCAGGCTGAAGCCTGGAATCGCATCCAACAAGAACGACAAACCACGCAGACTCAGCTTCAAGAATTACAGAGCCGCTATGTAAACTTGCAACGGCAACTGGCTCTGTCTCCCCAACAAGCGGTGATTGCGGCCCGTCTGAGCCAGTCTCCCCGCTATCAAGCGTTGTTGAATGAGATTCAAAAGACGGAACTTTCATTAGTGCGGCAACGTCTTCGATTTAAGGATAATACCGACTTTGTGCAGCAGGTTTTGAATCAGCGTCAGAAACAAATGAATCTGTTGCAAACTGAAGTTCAACGGGTGCTAGGAGACGGCGCTGCTCAAGCTAATGTCAACGGCGGCGGGCTGCTCTCGCAAGGACAGTTAGGGGGTCTGGATTTAACATTAGTGGGGCAACTGGTAGATACTCAGGTGAATTTGCGAGCGACGGAAGCTCGCGCCCATAGCTTAGAGGCGACGGAACAACAAATTCGGACTGAGTTAAAGCGGTTTCCCCAGTTACTGGCTGAATATGGACGATTGCAACCGGAGGTGGAACTATCACGGGATACCCTTAAGCAATTGCTAAAAGCTCAGCAGGACATTGGATTGGAAATTGCTCGCGGTGGATTTGATTGGCAAATTGTGGAAGCACCGGGTTACGGTCTTAAAACCGGGCCTGACATGAAGAAGAATCTACTGCTGGCGGCTGTAGCAGGGCTATTTTTAGGAAGCTTAGCGGCCTTCGCCAGAGAAGCAGCAGATGATGCGGTTCATAGTTCTGATGAGTTAAAGAAACAAACTCAGGTGCCTTTATTGGGCATGATGCCAGAGTTATCTCTATCTCTGAAATCTGAGGAGGATAAGCCGTTACTCAATCTGCCTTTTAGTAAACCTGCGCCAACCACTCAACCCACGATCGCTCAGGTACTTCAGTGGCAGCCATTCCGCGAATCCCTCGATTTGCTATATCAAAATCTGCAACTTTTGAGCACGGCGGCAAATCCGTTGAAATCCATCATGGTGACATCTGCTTTAGCAGGAGAAGGGAAATCTACACTGGTCCTCGGTCTGGCAATTAGTGCCGCCCGGTTGCATCAACGAGTGCTGCTAGTTGATGCCGATTTGCGCCGTCCCAGCCTGCATGAATTACTCAATCTACCCAACGATCAGGGATTGTCTACTTTACTGGCCAGCGATGCTCCAATTTCAACCCACATTGGCATGCAGGATTCTAAGTTGCGTAATAATATTTCTGTGATCACTGCTGGGCCAAGTCCGGCAGATCCAGCTAAATTATTGAGTTCTCAACGATTGCGAGATGTGATCACCACATTTGAGCAAATTTATGATCTGGTATTGCTGGATGTACCACCTGTTTTGGGTATGGTAGATGCTATGTTGGTGGCTTCTTGCTGTAGCGGTGCGGTGATGGTGGGACGACTCGATCACGTGACCCGCTCTGAACTGACCCAGGCCACTACTATGCTCAACCAGTTAAATATCATCGGGGTGGTTGCCAATGGCGCAAACTATCAGATTCGCGGCCAAGAAAATCAGCGGTTAAAACGCGATCGCTCAGTAAATTAATCCTAATTGCCAAGTTGATCGATAATCTGTTGTAAGTTGATTCGGTTAAGACTCTGTTAATCCAGAAATCAGGTTAAGTCTTATTGTGATTTTTCTATTTCTTGTTGTTACCCATTCCGGGTTCAGCGGGGTATTCTATGAACCACTCCTCTCATTCTCTCAAGGTATTACCAAAATCTCTTCCTACTTCAGTGAGTAACTTTGTGAAGTACAACTTACTCTGGCGACAACGGAAATTAATTGTCCGTTTTGCCAGCGATCAACATGGTACTTGGAACTTTCCTCCCTGTAGCCATTCGGATTGGTTGGTGGATTGTTTGCAGCGATCGCCCGTTAAATTGGTAAAGTTGGATCTGAGTCTGGGCGAAATGAATTTAAAGACCTGGGCTGATGCCTGTCATAAAGCAAATAAGGTAGCCTATATACGGTTGCCAGCTACAGCTCAACTGCCCCAAAAGCAGCATCCCTTCAACTGGCGACTCAAACGCATTTTTGATTGGTTAATGGCGGCATTACTGCTGGTTCTTCTCAGTCCAGTTATGGCCTGGATTGCTGTGCTCATTACCTGGTTCTCACCAGGGCCAATTTTCTTCTATCAATGGCGGGTGGGAGAACGGGGTAAACTGTTCAAAATTATCAAGTTTCGCACGATGGATATTGGTGCAGAACAGTTGCATCATCAGGTGATGGGATCCCAGGAAGGACTGCACAAGCTCAAGGATGATCCTCGAATTACGGCTTTAGGCCGCTGGATCCGGCGGTATAGCCTGGACGAGCTACCCCAGTTATTGAATGTTCTGAAAGGCGAAATGAGTTTAGTGGGGCCTCGTCCCTGGGCATTGTATGATGCTGTTCGTATCAGTCCTGACTTGCAACATCGATTGAATGCCTTACCAGGAATTACAGGAGCCTGGCAGGTCGAAGCGAGAGCCACAATGCGAGACTTAAGTACAGTCAACCGGGGTGATCTGCGGTACTTACACGATTGGTCTTTGTGGAAGGACTTTAGGTTCTTGCTGCTCACCATTCCTAAAGTGATTGCCGGATTTGGAGCCTACTAAAGATCATGCGCACGAATGAACTGGTAATTGAAGCGGGTCGAATCGAACGGCAGTACTGGAAGGATATCTGGAAATACCAGGAACTGCTTTACTTCCTGGCATGGCGAGATATTCTGGTGCGTTATAAACAAACCGCGATCGGTCTGGCTTGGGCATTGATTCGACCCTTTCTGACAATGGTGGTATTTACAGTGGTGTTTGGACAATTGGCCAAGCTCCCTTCTCAGGGAAATGCTCCCTATGCCATCATGGTGTTTGCGGCCCTGTTACCCTGGCAGTTCTTTTCCAGTGCGTTAGGCGAATGTGGAAATAGTCTGCTAAGAAATAGCAATCTCATTTCTAAGATTTATTTCCCTCGCCTGATCGTGCCAATTAGTGCGGTCATCGTCAGTTTCGTTGATTTCTTAATCTCAGGTATGATTTTAGTTGGGTTAATGGCCTGGTATAACTTCATTCCTGACTGGCGCATTCTCACGCTTCCCCTGTTCATTGCGATCGCGTTTATGGCAGCTTTGGGAGCAGGGTTGTGGTTGGCGGCGCTGAATGTGGAATACCGGGATTTTCAATACATCATTCCGTTCATCATTCAACTGGGGTTGTATATTTCTCCTGTTGGCTTCAGTAGCAAAATTGTGCCAGAGCAGTGGCGATTGTTGTACTCCCTTAATCCAATGGTGGGTGTGATTGATGGCTTCCGGTGGGCAATCTTAAGAGGAGAGTCTGCCATTTACCTACCAGGATTCCTTCTTTCTCTGGGACTGGTTATTCTACTATTTTTGAGCGGTATCTGGTATTTTCGCCGCACAGAGAAGGTTTTTGCGGATGTGATCTAGGAGAGTGGAAGTGCCAGAGGGCTACGATCGCAATCTGCTTCTGATACTTCACTGAGGTAGCAATTAAGCTCTGCAAAATGTAAAGAAAAAGTGGGCGATCGTCCTGACATTCTCCTGATTATGTAGCGAAATCTTTGTATAAGACTCAAGACGGCATTGCCATCACTGTGAACGATATACCTGAAGGGACTACAAACTCATGGGTGATACGGTCATTTGCGTTGAAAATCTGAGTAAGAAGTATGTCCTCAGTCACCAACAGGATAAGGATAGCTACAAGACTTTGCGAGATGCGATCGCGGCTGGTGCTTCCTCCCTGCTTAGACCAATCCAAAATCCAAAATCCAAAATCCAAAATCCTGGTCGAGAAGAGTTTTGGGCACTCAAGGATGCGAGTTTTGAAATTAAGCAGGGCGATCGGGTGGGAATTATTGGCCGCAATGGAGCCGGAAAATCAACCCTGTTAAAAATCCTCAGCCGCATTGTAGAACCCACAACAGGACGCATCCGGATTAAAGGACGGGTTGCAAGTTTACTGGAAGTGGGAACCGGATTTCACCCAGAACTGACCGGACGGGAAAATATCTTCCTGAATGGAGCCATTCTGGGCATGAGTAAAACCGAAATCCAGCGCAAGTTTGATGAAATTGTCGCCTTTGCTGAGATTGAAAAGTTTCTAGATACACCTGTTAAACGCTACTCCTCTGGAATGTATGTGCGGCTGGCGTTTGCCGTTGCAGCCCATCTAGAACCAGAGATCCTGATTGTCGATGAGGTCTTGGCAGTAGGAGATGCTTCTTTCCAAAAGAAATGCCTGGGAAAGATGGAGAACGTTAGCCAGGAAGGAAGAACAGTTTTGTTTGTCAGTCATAACATGGCGGCAATGAGAGCCTTGTGCAATCGTGGATTAGTGATGCGGCAGGGACAATTGGTAATGAATACATCAATTGAAACTGCTATTAATCACTATCTACTTGAAGATCAGGCTGCTGATGCACATATTATTTGGAACGAAAAGAATGCACCTCAATCCCCAGAGATGCGATTTGTTGAAGCCTGCATTTTGAATGAGCAAGGTGAAATAGCCTCTTCAATAGATTGTCGTAAAGGGTTTTCAATTTTTGTAAAATACAAAGTCATGAAGCCCCTACGAGGTTTAAGAATTGGTTTTCTAATGCAGAATACCGAAGGTATTCAAATCTGTGGCTCAAATACATTAACTAATAATGGACAAGATATAGCACCAGGTGAATATATTAATCAATGTGAATTTCCAAAACATATTTTGAATGCTGGTAAGTATTCATTTTATTTCGGTTCAGACTTGCCGCCTTATTCTAAACTCCTTGTTACAACACCCTACTGTTTAAGTCTTCAAGTAGAAGATGTCGAAGGACATGGCCCTAGAAATGAAAGACTACCTGGAATTTTACGACCTCAGTTGAAATGGGACACAAAGCAATTAGTAGGGAAAATTTAATGATGGATGAGCTTTACTCACTTGAAAATGCTCAAAAGTTTAACTGGTCTTCTATTAGTGGAAATCTTAATCCTGAGCGCGTTTCTCACCTTGAGAACTATGTAGTAGGCAAAAAGCTTTTGGATGCTGGTTGTGGTGGAGGTGCCTATGTAGAATTTTTAGCCCAAAAGGGTTTTGAAGTCACTGGTATTGATAGGTGCGAAGAATTTTTGCAGGTAGCAAGAGAGCAAGGACGACTAGGAACTTATGTACAGGGAGATGTCACTAACTTACCTTTTGCAGATAAAACATTTGATTGCACCTATTGCTTTGATGTTTTAGAACATGTCAATGATGAACTTGCCATTAAAGAACTAGCTAGAGTTACATCTAAGCGCTTGATTATTGCTGTACCTCGTGAAGACACGATAATGGCTAAATTTGGCTTAGCATTTAATCCTTATCGCGATCAAACTCATCTTAGATACTACACAGAGGATTATTTGAGGCAATTAGCAGGTTCTGCAGATTGTAAAGATATAGAAATCATTCCTGAAGGCTTTATTCCATTTGAGCTTTTATTTAAGGAAATGCTAGACAAGGAAAAAATTTCTAATAAATTGTCCCCATTTGTCTTTAGACCGACATACAGATTAAAGAGTAGAAATTTATTGATAGATAGAATTCTTAAAAAATTAACTGATGTGTTGATGGGTATAATAATAGATTTTGATGATGTGGAAAATATTTTAGCTTCGTATTATCTCAGAGTCGCTCGATACAAAAGAGTCAATGTTGGTTTAATTGCGGTACTTAATTTAGAAGAGACAAATAGAATTTAATTCTTCTAGTATATAAAAGCTTTTTCGTTTACATAAGAATGACGAAGATTTTGATGACAATTACCGGAGCAGCTTCATGAGAATTGCAGTTTGGCATAACTTGCCCAGTGGTGGTGGTAAACGCGCACTTTATGATTACGTCCGTGGTTTAGTGGAGCGTGGCCATGAAGTAGAGTCTTGGTGTCTATCCACGGCGGATCAGGGTTATTTACCTCTAAATCAAATCATAAAGGAACATGTAATTCCGCTAAATTGGCCATCAAAAAAGCGATCGGGACTACCTGGCTTTCTAAAAAATTATCTGACTGCCATCGATAAAATTGAAGTCATAAAGTTGCAATGCCAGAAGTGTGCAGAAGAAATTAATCAAGGAGGATTTGACCTCCTATTTGCACATGCATGTATGTTTTATGCTGCTCCTTTTATTGGCCGTTATGTATCAATTCCAAAGATTCTCTATTTGCAAGAACCGCACCGTCGTCTATATGAGGCACTACCCAGATTGCCCTGGATTGCTTTAGAACCATCTAACCAAACTGCATGGTCATTGAACCAGAGCCGCCGCTTTCTTTGGGATCTTTCAGAAGTGCAAGCATTAAGAGTGCAAGCCAGAGAAGAGTTACACAATGCCCAAGCCTTTAACCTCATTCTAGTCAATTCATACTTCAGTCGTGAGAGTCTATTACGTGCTTACAATCTGGACTCGGAGGTTTGCTACTTAGGTGTCGATCTGAGTCGATTTCAAAACCATCATCAGCCACGAGAAAATTTTGTGATTGGGGTAGGTTCCTTCACTCCAGCCAAAAACATCAAATTCGTCATTGAATCACTAGCTCAAGTTAAACGATCTCGTCCTGCGCTGGTTTGGGTCGGCAACTTTGTTGATTCTGGCCATCTCGAAGAACTGAAGCAACTTGCCGAACGACTCCAGGTTGATTTCACGCCTAAAATTCGCATCAGCGATCAAGAACTCATCAATCTACTCAACCGCGCCCTACTCACAATCTACACTCCCCGTCTAGAACCCTTCGGCTATGGCTCGATCGAAGCTAATGCTTGTGGCTTACCTGTCGTGTCTATTGCTGAAGGAGGCTTGCGAGAAACTGTCATTGATGGCTTCAACGGTTTAATTGCTGAAAATAATCCGAGGGCGATCGCCGCCTCGGTGCAAAAACTGGTAGATAACCCGGACTATGCTAGTCAGCTTGGACAGAACGGCTATCAACATGTCAATGAGCATTGGACTGTTGAAGCAGCGGTCGATCGCCTTGAGAAGAAATTGATTAAGTTACTCGCGTAAAGCCCATGAATAGCCTATCTCTTTCAGAAATTGAGTTTCCTGAAATTGAGGCGATCGCTAACCTCGACCATCGTCCTTTATGGTCTGTAATGATTCCCACCTACAACGGGACTCTGTATCTAGAAGAAACTCTCAGAAGTGTTTTGAGTCAGGATCCTGGGGTTGACAAAATGCAGATAGAGGTGATTGACGATTGCTCTACAGCAGATAATCCGGAAGAACTGGTTTATAGAGTTGGTCAAGGCAGAATTTTATTTACTCGTCAGCCTGAAAACCTTGGTCAAATTAAAACCTGGAATAACTGTATTCGTCGTGCTCAAGGACATTGGGTTCAAATCCTGCACCAGGATGATGTGGTACTTCCTGGCTTTTATCATCATCTTGAAAAGGCAACCACTAACGAGTCTGTGGGTGCTGCTTTCTGCCGACACGTCACATTTGACGAAGATGGACACTGGCAGATCATCTCAGATGTTGAGCGCAAAACGGCTGGCATTCTAAAAAATTGGTTGAAGGTGATTGGTACCTCCCAGCGGATTCAATTTGCATCGATCGTGGTTAAACGTAGCACTTATGAGCAAGTCGGAGGATTTTGTCCTCAAGCCTTTTCAGCTTCGGACTGGGAAATGTGGAAGCGTATTGCGGCTCATACAGACATTTGGTTTGAACCCCAAATTCTTGCTTGCTTTCGTAAGCATCAAGCCTCAGAGACCTCTCGACTCGCCCGGACAGCCTCTAACATTGCTCATATTCGTCATGCGATCGACATTTCTAATAACTACATCACTCAGTCCATGAGTAAAGCAATAAATGCTAAAGCGAAGGAGCAATGTGCATTAACAGCCCTTTCTATTGCGAATGGATTAGTGAGTGAACAAGAATTTGAAATTGCCATCATGCATATCAAAGAGGCATTGAAGTGTAGCTCATCATTAAGAGTCGTAAAGGCTCTCCTGAGCGTTATAGTTCGGGCAGGAATTGTGAGTTTGAAGCTCTCGTGAACCAAGGAGGTTAGCGCAAATTGTTGAGAAGTTAAGTTCATCTACTGAGTGTATACAACTAGTTAGTTGAGCATCATGAAAACTGCCCTTATTTGTGGAATATCTGGACAGGATGGAGCTTTCTTAGCAAAGTCGCTTCTTGAAAAAGGCTACACCGTTTGCGGAACATCGCGAGATGCTCAGATGTCGTCATTTACCAATCTCGTAAAATTAGGAATTCGGGATCAGATCAAATTAGAATCGGCAGCATTGAACGACTTTCGGAGTGTCCTGCAGGTATTACGAAAAATCCAACCCGATGAGATTTATAACCTGGCTGGGCAAACCTCTGTCGGATTGTCTTTCGAGCAACCTGTCGAAACAGCTGAAAGCATTACTCTGGGCACTCTCAATCTATTAGAGGCAATCCGTTTTCTGGATCAACCCACCAAACTGTATAATGCTGGCTCCAGCGAATGTTTTGGTGATACGAAGGGGGAAGCAGCCAGCGAAGAAACCCCTTTTCGGCCCAGAAGCCCCTATGGAGTGGCTAAAGCCGCCGCTTTCTGGCAGGTGGCAAACTATCGGGAAGCTTACAATTTATTCGCTTGTAGCGGCATCTTATTCAACCATGAATCCCCCTTGCGTCCAGAACGCTTTGTGACTCAAAAAATCATTGCTACAGTTTGCCGAATTGCTAAAGGCAGTCAGGAAAAGCTGTTTCTGGGAAATACCAGCATTCAACGAGACTGGGGATGGGCACCTGAGTATGTAGAAGCCATGTACCGCATGTTGCAACAAGACCAGCCTGACGACTACGTGATTGCAACGGGAGTTTCTTCTGCCTTGGAAGCTTTTGTAGAAGCTGCATTTGCCTACTTTGATTTAGACTGGCGTAACCATACCGTTGTGGACATGAGCCTGTTTCGTCCGACTGATATTTCGATCAGTAAAGGCAATCCCGCCAAAGCACAGCAAAAGTTGGGCTGGAAAGCGGCCTTTCTGATGCCAGATATTGTCCGGATGATGATTGAAGACCGATTGAAACAGGTTTAGCGATGGAGTTCAACGATTCGTCATGCGAATTCTTTATGATGGTGAAATCTTTGCCCACCAGGCCGCTGGGGGGATCAATCGGTATTTTGCCAATATTATCAGTCGGTTGCCTGCTGACTTTGTGCCCACGTTTGCTACCTGTCAACGCCGCACAATTAACTGTCCGGTTCACCCTAACTTACGGACGTTCTACTTTCAGCGGTATGGATTTCGTCCTGGGCGAGTTTCCTATTGGCTAGAAAAATACTATTTTCGGGCTGTGAGCCGATTCACCAATCAACAAATTGCTCATCCCACCTACTATCGGCTTTTGAGTCGTGAAGACATGGCAACTGTCCGGTTGCCGATCGCGCTCACCGTTTATGACATGATCTATGAAATCTTCAAGCCTCAGGATATGTGGGTAGCCGTGAAGCGTAAAGCCGTTCAGGCGGCGGATGTCATCCTCTGTATTTCAGAGAATACGAAAAAAGACTTGCTGGAGCGCATTCCCATTCCCGAAGAGCGGGTAAGAGTCACTTATCTGGCTTCTGAACTGGATATCAGCCTTGCCTATGGGAGTGAATCTGTTCCCGCTGCTCCCTATTTTTTGTATGTGGGTGCGCGAGTTGGGTATAAAAATTTTGATACGCTACTGGCCGCCTTTGCGAAAGCAGCCTCTGTGCGGCCTGATTTTCGCTTAGTGGTGGTCGGTGCTCCCTTAACCAAGCAAGAGTTAGCCCAAATCACAGACCTGAATTTACAGCAGCAGATTGATTGTGTGGGGTATCCTACTGATTCCCATCTGGCCAAGTTGTATCGCTGTAGTCTGGCATTGGTCTACCCTTCCCGCTATGAGGGATTTGGCATTCCTCCTTTAGAAGCCATGTCTTGCGGTACAGTGACGATTGCAGCCAATACGTCCAGCATTCCAGAAGTGGTGGGAGATGCGGGAATCCTGCTAAACCCTGATGCCGTTGGTGATTTAGCGGATAGTTTATTATTTTTAGCCGACCATTCTAGCGAGCGCGATCGCTTGATCCAGAAGGGTTTCGAGCACTGCAAACAATTTAGTTGGGACAAGACAGCAGTTCAAACGATCGCGGCTTATCAGTCAATAACCTAATCCTCGTCCTTGTTGTTCAGGATAATTCTGAAGATCATTCAATATTTCAAATAATCAAGCTTGCTCAGTTGCTCCGGTTAGATGCAAGAGTCGCTATTCTGGCGGCAGCAGGGTGGTACAGTTATTTTCATTGGATGTTTGATGTTTTGCCCAGAATTCACCTGCTCCAGAAAAGTAATTTATTGTCTAAAGTTGATAAGTTTGTAGTTAATCCACTGGCATCTGATTTTCAAAAAGAGACACTTGAGAAATTAGGGATACCTGTCGAACAATGTTTAGAATCAAACCCTAACTTTCATATTCAAGCCACTCATTTGATTGTTCCTTCTTTACCCGGTATTACAGGCAGCATGACTCACTGGGCGTGTGATTTTTTAAGGGAAACTTTTTTAAATTCAGCTACTGATCAAAGTAGTGACAAAGGTGATCAGTCTGAAAGGCTCTATATTAGCCGTGCATTCGCTGCTCGCCGACGAGTTCTCAATGAAGATGCAGTCATTGATTTGTTAAGTAAATTTGGCTTCACAGTTCTGACGATGGAAAAACTGACTGTGTTAGAACAGGCAGCAGTTATGGCTACCGCTGAGGTTGTGATTTCAGTTCACGGAGCTGCATTGACTAATCTGGTCTTTTGTAGCCCTGGGTGTAAGGTGATTGAAATATTTGCGCCGCATTACGTCAATCCTTGCTACAGGGCTTTATGTAACCTCATGAATCTGGATTACTGGTACTTACTAGGAGAAGGAGAGCTAATATCACCAAGGTTTGAGGGCGATCATCTCATGATTAATGGTGAAGCTGATATCACGATCGATATAGCTGCACTTCACCAAACTCTAAATCAATTGGGGCTGAGGCAAGTACAAACCCATCCCAACTGAAGCGAATCGCCTTTGAAGAAACAGTAATGATGTAGTAATCATCCTGATCAGACTCGTAACAGCTGTACAAAGTGAAAGCATGGCGATCGTTCACTTCTACTCTACCAATCAATCCACTGACCCCAGGAAGTAAGGATGACAACACCCAAACGCGCATTAATCACCGGAGTTACCGGCCAGGATGGTTCCTACCTGAGTGAGTTGTTGCTGGAACAGGGCTACGAAGTCCACGGCATTATTCGCCGTACTTCCACCTTCAACACCGATCGCATTGATCACATCTATGAGGACCCGCACCAGGAAGGAGCCAGACTCTTCCTGCACTATGGAGATCTCACTGACGGCACCACTTTGCGGCGTGTTTTAGAAGCAGTGCAACCTATCGAGATCTACAATCTGGGTGCTCAATCCCATGTACGAGTTAGCTTCGATTGTCCAGAATACACTGTCGATGCTGTTGGTATGGGTACCCTCCGCATCCTGGAAGCGATCCGCGATTATCAACACCGAACCGGAATCCAGGTGCGCTTCTATCAGGCGGGTTCCTCGGAAATGTTTGGCCTGGTGCAGGAAGTGCCCCAGCGAGAGACAACTCCGTTCTATCCCCGCAGTCCCTATGCCTGTGCTAAGGTCTACGCTCACTGGCAAACGGTGAATTATCGGGAATCTTACGGCTTATTCGCCTGCAATGGCATTCTGTTTAACCATGAATCGCCGCGTCGGGGAGAAACTTTTGTCACCCGCAAAATTACCCGCGCTCTGGCCCGCATTGTCGCTGGACAACAGAAGAAATTGTACATGGGCAACCTGGATGCCAAGCGGGATTGGGGCTACGCCAAAGATTATGTGAAAGCGATGTGGTTGATGCTGCAACAGGAAGCCCCGGATGATTATGTCGTCGCCACGGGTGAAACTCACTCTATCCGCGAGTTTTTAGACATCGCCTTTGGCTATGTCAATCTGAACTGGCAGGACTACGTGGAATTCGATGAACGCTACCTGCGTCCAGCAGAAGTAGACCTGTTGATTGGGGATCCGGCCAAGGCGAGGGCCCAATTAGGCTGGAAGCCATCTGTAACATTTGAACAGTTGGTGCATTTAATGGTAGAGGCCGACTTAAAGGGAATGGGCTTGGTGCCTCTGAATGGCCATAGTGTTCAACCTGTGATAGATACGGCAACCCTGCGCCCAACCGTTCTTAGTTCGTTGCCTTAAATCCTGGAATTACGATCGCCTTTCTGGCAAACTGTCCGGTTAAGCAGGGAGGAATGCAGAAGATTGATAGCAGAAGTATGAAATCCGGTAACCTACGTGGCTGCATCAACTGCTATGAGCAATCCCAGATTTACCTTCTGCATTCCCAACCTGAATAAGATCCAGTACTTACCTGCCTGCATTGACAGTATGCTGGCTCAGGACTGTGAAGACTGGCAATGTGTGTTTGTGGATGGCTATTCCACGGACGGCAGTTGGGAATATATGCAGCAGTTTGCGTCTGATCCTCGCTTTCTACTGTTCCGTGGGCTGAAACAGGGGATGTATGCCGACTGGAATGAATGTTTACGCCATGTAAATACGGAATACTTTTATTTCCTGACCAGTGACGACACCTGTTTCCCGAATCTAGTTTCTACAACGGTGCGTACTTTAGATGCTTACCCAACAGTGGATGCCTGCCATTTTCAGTTCTGCTTAATTGATCAATTCGGAGAGATAGTTCAATCTTCTGAGTCAATTACTCGCCAAGAATGTGATTTGTATTGTGAAGTGAACCATTATCCTCATTTGCGCTCTGGAATCTGCGAATTCATGATGCATTTTGCCTATCGAGCAATTTACACCACCATCACATCACTGGTTTTTCGCCGCAATTTGCTGAACTCTCTCAAGGGCTTTAAGACAACTTGTAGTGTGATTGCTGACTATGACTGGACGATGCGATTGGGCTTATTCACAGATATCCTTTACATTCCCAAACTATTAGCGACCTGGCGCGTCTATGCCGAGCAAGCCACCCATAGCAGCGATCGCTTAGAGAATCAAGCCGCATTGCTTACCATCGCTCAAGAAAATTTAAATTACTTTCTGGCGATGGAAGCTGCCCAGAAACTTAAACAGCCTATTCATCCTGATCAGCTTCTGGCTGATTTCCGTAACCACCACGCGGCGGCTATTTATCATCAATTGCTGTCATCCAGGACAGGGGCAGAATTGCAACAAAATGCCGCTTTACTAATTTCTAACTATCCTCTCTATCTGGTTAAAAAAGCTCTTAACCGTCTAAGTTTTAACAGGCTATATCCCTATCCCAAAAGAATTGAATTGGCCCAATCCAATATCGATCGCTATGGGCTGCAATGGCCACCCCTTAAAGTTCCTCTCTAGATTTCGGTTTTCTCATCAGTTGCGATTTTTCATCCATGTTCTGTAACCGCAGTAAGGGCAGCTACTTCTCATGATTATCGGGCACTACGAACAAGAAATCTGGAACCCAGGCGGAATTGCAACGTATATTAGTCATCTCAGTATAGCTCAACAAGCAATCGGCCATCAGGTGTATTTCTTATCTAAAAAATCTTGTGTTGTTCGCGATGCGATCGCAACGCCGATTATTGTGCCTGATGAAAAATTGTTATTCGCGCAAGCCAGAAAACTTAAATTAGATATTCTCCATTTACATACAACAATTTATACTCCTCCGCCTGCAGATTTAGCTGTGATTCGTACCGTTCATATCCATAGTCCTTACTGTCCCAGTGAGAGTAAGTATTTAGGGCAATGGAACCGACCATGCGATCGAGCCTATAGCCTTCCTGGATGTTTATGGGGACACTTGATTGATCGGTGTGGCAGTGTTCGCCCAAAGAACCTGTCCTCTAACTTTGAAAAGACTCAACAAGAACTGGCGATTCTATCACGACTACCAGTCATTACAGTCAGCAAGTTTCTTAAAGAACAGATGATTCAGGCTGGCTATCCTGAGGATCAAATTCATGCCCTGCCCATCTTTGCTCCGGAAGTATTAAATTATTCTGCACCGCCCCAGGTAGGCATTCCACACTTTGTATTTCTAGGACGAATCACTCCTCAAAAAGGTTTAAATTGGCTCTTACGAGCCTTGCAAAAGGTCAAAGTACCCGTACACCTGGATATTGCTGGCGAGGGATACAAAAAGTCAGAAATGCAACAATTAGCCCAAAAGCTGGGACTGAATGAACAAGTTACCTTTCACGGATGGTTAAGTTCAGATCAAGTGCGTGGGCTACTTAATTCAGCACGGGCCTTGATCTTTCCCTCAATCTGGCATGAACCCGCTGGTTTCGTTGCACTTGAGGCAATGGCCCATGCAAGACCTGTTATTGCCAGCCGAGTGGGTGGGATTCCAGAAATGGTGCTGGATCAAGTCAACGGACTACTTGTAGAACCCAATGATATTGAGGCGTTAGCGAACAGGATCGAACACCTGGCTTTGGATTGGAATTTAGCCAAAAAAATGGGAGAAACAGGCAGGAAACAAACGATTGAACTCTTTAGTCTTCAGATTCATCAAAATAGATTGCAACAGTTATACGACCAAATAGTTGAGCAAAAAATTGCAGTCTAACCATTTTTATTCTGAATTAATTTGATTCGCAATTCGCCCCGCAAATTCGACCGTGTTCCATGAATATTTTGCTGATTCTTCACCACTATTTAGATCGGAATGCAGGGGCTGCAGGGGCTACTCTGCGGTTAGCAGAACAATATGAACGGAAAGGTCACAAAGTTTGCTTCTTCTCTTTTGAAAATCTTCCCCACAGGCTCTCTGAAAAGGCGGAATCATCAGTATTTCCCTGGTTTGTAGCATCCCATATTCGCAAGCTAGTTAGCCAGCATCCAATTGATATCATAGAAGCTATGACTGGCGATGCTTGGATTTGGGGCAATGGTTGGAAAAAATTCAGTCGTAACCGTCCCCTGCTAGTCACTCAAAGTCACGGGCTTGAGCATACTGTTCACCTGCAAGTGTTGGAGGATGCCCGACAGGGTCGATTAAAACTGAGTTGGAAATATCCACTCTGGCATGGCGGATTTCGTCTATGGGAGGTTGCCCAATCTTTGCGATGTGCCGATCTGGTTTTTATGCTGAATCGGCAAGATGCGACTTATGCAATAAAACAATTAGGGATTTCACCAGCACGGATTCATATTTGTCCCAATGGCATTTCAGAAGCATTGCTCAATCTACCTTTTCCTGATTCACCAGTCACTGAAAATGCACCGATCGGGATTGTCCAAATGGGTCGATATACGGCTCAAAAGGGGATTGAATATGGTGTTCCTGCTCTCAATGCAATTCTCAGCCGTTATCCCAACGTTAAGGTCAGTTTTCTGGGTACGCTTTGTTCAGCAGATCAAGTTTATGCCGATTTTGATCCGAGCATTCACGATCGCATTCGGGTGATTCCCACCTACACCAATGAACAGTTACCTGACCTGTTACAAGGACATCACATTAAACTATTACCAACTCTGGCAGAAGGGTTCGGGTTGGTGATTGTGGAAGCAATGGCGTGTGGTTTGGCTCCAGTGACCACTGCCATTCAGGGGCCGCTGGAAATCGTCACACATGGCCATGATGGGCTTTTAGTTCCGGTTCGTGATGCTTTGGCCATTGAGCAGGCATTGGAACGGTTGATTTGCGATCGTGTCTATCTTAAAACCCTAAAATACAACGCTTATCAAACAGCCCAACGGTATAACTGGGCAGATATTGCGCAACAGCGGCTAACTTTATTTGAAAATTTGCTGGAACAGAGGAGGCATCCCGAATGAAATTGACAGTTCTTGTGCCTACTTACCGTCGCTCCCAAGATCTAGCACGTTGTTTAGAGGCCCTACAACAACAAACCCAATTAGCGGATGAAATTTTGATTGTTATTCGAGAAGAGGATCTAGAAACCTCACAGTTCTTTGCAGTCAATCCTTATCCTTCCCTGGGGCTGCGGCTAATTACCGTTGCTGTTCCGGGGCAGGTTGCCGCCCTGAATGCGGGTCTGGAGGCGGCCAGGGGAGATATCATTGCCATCACGGATGATGATGCGGCTCCCCACTCCGACTGGCTAGAGCGAATTGAGGCTCATTTCCTGGCTGACGATCGCTTAGGCGGTTTGGGAGGAAGGGACTGGGTATATATCAACGGTCAATTAATCGATGCGTCTGCTCATCCGGGGGCTTCAGATACCGTAGGCCGCCTGCAGTGGTTTGGGCGATCGATTGGAAATCATCATATCTGCACGGGCAGTGCACGCGAAGTAGACATTTTGAAAGGTGCAAATATGAGCTTTCGGCGAACTGCTCTGGATGGACTGCGGTTTGACTCTCGCCTGAAAGGAATGGGTGCCCAAGTTTGTAATGATATGGGGTTTAGTTTGGCTGTCAAAAAAGCTGGATGGAAGCTGGTGTATGACCCTCAAGTGGCTGTTGATCACTATCCTGCTCAACGATTTGATGAGGATCAGCGCAATCAGTTCAATGCCGTTGCCCAGATCAACCTGGCGCACAATGAAACCCTCGTCACTCTGGAGAATTTAGCGCCTTATCAGCGGGTAATTTTTCTAATCTGGTCAACGCTGGTCGGAACTCGCAGTGTTTTTGGGGTTGTCCAACTGATCCGCTTTTTAGCCCATGAGCGTACTCTGGCAATCCAGAAGTGGATCGCTTCTATGCAAGGACGATGGCAAGGATGGCAAACCTGGTGGCGAAGCCGAACCGAGAATCGGCATGGAATTTTAGTTAAATCGGGGAATGAATTAAACAATGCTGCTTAGTGATCAATCTAAACCAGCCTTGAGTTTTGGGCTAAAACCAGCAGATGCCTGGTTAGTCATTTTAGGGTTCGCATTTTTCACAGCAGCTTGTCTGTTGCTTCGCTTTGGCCAGCTTGTTAATTATGGATTTCCGGCAGGGGCCTTTCTGGTCGCCGCCTACCTGTACCGAAAATATCCCATTTTATATTTTAGTTTTGCTTTATGGATGTGGTTTCTTTGCTCCTGGGTGCGCCGTTTGGTTGATTTTCAGATAGGTTGGGTTAATCCCAGCCCAGTGTTACTAACCCCATTATTGGTTACTTTTATCGCTATTCTTAGCCTGTGTAGAAATCTGCCAAAGACTATCAAACAAGGTGGAGTCCCATTTTTGTTAAGTGGAGCCAGTGTCATCTATGGCTTTGGTATTGGCATACTCAGTCTCCCTGCAAACGCCGTTATTCTTAATTTTCTAGGCTGGTTTACGCCGATTCTATTGGGACTACACTTATACATTTACTGGCAAAGGTTTCCTGAATTTAAGAAGAATATTTATACCACTTTTCTATGGGGAACTTTGGTGGTTGGAGTCTATGGTGTCATTCAATATTTTATCGCTCCTGAATGGGATAAAGTTTGGTTAAATAACATGATTTATCAACTTGGGATTGTCACGTTTGGCAATCCTGAGCCTCTCGAAATTAGAGTATTTAGTACGATGCATTCACCCCAAGCACTGGGCGGGATGCTCATGCCAGGATTGCTTTTGCTATTAACCAACAAAAGTAAATTTAATTTTTTTGCCATGCTGGCGGGCTATTTATCATTTTTATTATCCTCGGCTCGTTCAGCCTGGCTCAGTTGGTTAGTCGGTTTACTGAGCTATGCGGGTTTATTGAAGCTTAAATTCCAACTGCGTTTAATTCTAAATCTTCTAATTGCCACTCTATTACTAATGCCCCTCATCATGATAGAACCTTTTTCTACTGTGATCTCTCCTCGGCTTGAAACTCTATCTAATGTTCAGGAAGATAATAGCTTCCAAGATCGAGTGTCAATGTTTAATTTCCTGCTAGGTAGAGCTTTAACTTCTGTAGTGGGAGATGGGCTAGGAGGAGCTGCTGATATAGGAAATGACAATGGATTACTAACTCTATTATTCTCACTGGGCTGGATTGGTACTGTGCCTTATATTGCCGGGATTTTATCTGCCTTCATTCGTTTATTTAAAAGCTCATCTATTAGTACCGATCTGTTTGTTGGCTCTTGTCTGGCGATCGCGTTAGGTAGTTTCTCTCAAATCACTATGAACGTTGTCACATCTGGATTTATTGCAGTTGCATTATGGGTTTTTTTGGGGGCAGGAATGGCTGCGGTTAAATATCACGAGAGCCAGCAAAGTATGCTCTTAAGATAGTTGAGCAATGTATTGATCTGACTGGATATACTGTCATCATGAAATACCAGAAAACAGTAGGATTTATTTTGAAGCGAGTTGACTGCAATGATGGAGTTGCCTCCCATTGTGAAACCCTGATTCGAGGTTTAAAGGCTCATGGCTGGCGCATTGTTATGATCACAGGCCCTGTTTTCTACGACTCTACTTCCATCACTCGTTTTGAAACCCTTAAAAGTCTTGTAGAAGATTGGATAATTTTTGAGAAAATAAATCCTCTGCTTCCCAATTTCTCTTGCCTACTGAAGATCTATCAGACCATCAGAAAGCATGAGATTTCCTTGCTTCATGCTCATGGATATTCCATGTTGTTGGTTGCTCGAATTGTTCAGATTTTTACTCAGATTCGCTGTGTCGCAACCTTTCATCCATCAATTCATGGTAATGATCCAAAGTTGCTTAAAGAAAAAGCATTGCAGGTCAATCATCTTCAATACCAATTCTATTTAGGACTTTTTACACCTGATAAGTTTATTGCCTATTCCTCAGAAATTGCAAACTTTCTGACTCAAGATTTAAGATTTCCAGAATCAAAAGTAAGTAGAATGCTGTTGGGAATTGATACTGATTTGTTTCGGCCCCCAACGGCTGAAGAACGCTGTCTGGCACGTAAGAAACTGAATTTCCAGGAAGATGAATTGATCTGCGCTCTGGTTGGCAGGCTTAGTTGGAATAAAGGACATGATATTTTGATTGATGCTGTCAGGCAATTGAGAACTGAGCATTCAATAACAACCATCAGGTGCCTGTTTTCTGGATCTGGACACGAGGAAAAGCAAATTAAAGAGTATGCTTTTCAGAGTGCAGAAGATCAGTTCTACTTTCACTTTATGGGTTATACAAAAGATCTTCGCGATATTTACTGGGCTGCTGATGTCTTTGTATTACCCAGCCGTAAGGAAGGATTTGCACTTGTAGTAGCTGAAGCAATGGCTTGTGGAGTTGTACCGATTCGCACTCCAGCAGGGGGAGCAGAGGATCAGATTGAACATGGTATGAATGGCTTTATTTTTCCCTTTGATGATTCTGAAACCTTAGTATCCCAGCTAAAGCTACTGGCAAATAATCCCCAACTTCGTGAGCATTTAGCTGATCAGGCATACAAAACTGCTCATCAGAAATTTACTTTAGGAAAGATGATCAATGATACGATCGCTATTTATGAGCAGGTCAGTCTTAAAGGAATTTAAATAGAAATCATGAAAAGTTTCTCTCACTGGATATCGAAGCAATTTCGAGGGCTAGTTTACACTAAGAGATATACCCGTGCTTTGTTTGACCACTTACTTCCGGCCAGATCTACCTATGCCCAGCATCAAGAGGATTGTGAATTTAGGAAATTGCTAAATGGACTTGATTTGAGCACAGGAGTCTATATTGATATCGGTGCCAATCAACCATCCTATATTTCAAATACATATTTCTTTTACAAAAAAGGATTCAATGGGATTCTTATAGAACCTGATGAGTCAAATTTTTTACTTTTGCAACGTTTTCGCAGTAGAGATATTACGATTAAAGCAGTAGTTGGTTCTACACCAAAATTATGCAAATTCAATTATGCGATAGCTTCGGTACATAATTCTGTACAACCGCTACCAGAATCTTCTTTGCTGAAGCAGGAATACATCCCTCAAATTACAGTAGATGAAATAGTTGAATGCATTAATCCCAAGTGGATCTATCTTTTGACTACTGATACAGAAGGAAATGACTTGGAAGTTTTGCGTGGTTCAAGTCGGGCTTTAAAGCGAACCTTGTTAGTCTGTACGGAATATCATGGTGATCAGGAGAGATTACAGTTAGAAAAGTATATGCAAGAAAACTCATTTGAACGGATATTTCTGAATAGCGTGAACTTGATTTTTCGTAATACTGAATTTCCTAAGTATTTAATTGAGGGTGAGTAAAATTTTTAGTTAAAGTTCCGGATAGATCGACCGTTATTCAGAAATATGCATCAGACGTTGTTTTTGATGCCAAAGTTCTACATGAACTATCCAGTTTCTGAATCTGCTTCTATTCTATGTATCGGAATGGGATGGTTTCCACATACTCCTGGGGGGCTGAACCGTTATGTTTACGAACTACTTTGTCAACTAGCTACTCAGCAGGATTGCATCGAGCTTTGGGGCATTGGATTACCAGACTCCGCATTAGATTTACCCTTACAACTGATTAATTTGGCATCACCTGTCAGTTCTCTGCCGAAAAGACTTTGGGCATTTCACCGACAGTTGAGTTGCCGTCAAGCTGCTTTGCCGGATGCCATTAATCTTCATTTCGCGCTATACGGGTTTCCACTACTTAGAGATCTTCCGAAAAATATCCCGATTACCTGCCATTTTCATGGCCCCTGGGCAGGGGAAAGCCAGCAGGAAGGCGATTCTCAATGGCAGGTTTTGCTGAAATATTGGATTGAACAACAAGTATATCGGCGCTGCGATCGCTTCATTGTGCTCAGTAAAGCCTTTGGCAGGATTCTGCATGAGCAATATCGGGTTCCCTGGGAGAAGATTCACATTATTCCTGGTGGCGTCAACACCGATCGCTTCCAGCCTAATTTGTCTCGTGAGGAAGCGCGACTCCGATTGGGTTGGCCTTTAGATCGTCAGATTTTGTTTACACCGCGTCGCTTAGTTCAGCGCATGGGGTTGGATAAGCTCTTGCTGGCGATGGCTGAGGTGCAACGAAAGGTGCCGGAGGCGTGGCTCGCGATCGCGGGAAAAGGGCCTCTTCGTCCCTCTTTAGAACAACAGGTTGAGGCACTAAATCTGAATCAGTATGTGCAATTCCTGGGGTACGTGCCCGATGAGCAACTGCCAATAACCTATCAGGCTGCCGATTTAACGGTGGTGCCTAGCCAGAGCCTGGAAGGATTTGGGCTGATTTTGGTGGAATCTCTGGCCTGTGGAACTCCAGCCTTATGTACTCCTGTCGGAGGCATGCCAGAAATTATTGCGCCATTTTATCCGGATTTAATTACTGACTCTGTGAAGAGTGATGCGATCGCAGACCGTCTCATTGAGTTGTTAACGGGAACCCTGCCGTTACCACCTCGAATGGATTGCCGGAATTATGCCCAGCAGCACTTTGACTGGCAACTTATTGCTCCCAAAGTGCGTAACGTTCTGCTGTCTTAAACTTGAGTTTTAGATTTGGCTACGGAAATACAATAAGCTGTCTATCTACATAGACATCAATACTAAAATAATTGTTAAATTTTTCTAGAAAATTTTAAATAACTATCATAAATAATATTTAAACCACAACTTTAATCTTTCTTGATTATTAAAATGTCATGATTAAAGTGACTGTCAAAAAGCCGATCTGTTGATTGTGATAATTAATTACGTTATTTGTTTATCTTCGATTACAAACCAACTTATTCAACGGGTATTAAGTATAACTTCAAATCTTGCGTTTGGCATCGCCAATACTGATTTTATTGAACAAAACTTTCTCCTGCCTCGATATCGACAGTTCCTAGAGCGCTATAAAAAAAAGCTGCCTTACCTTGACTCAGAAGCTTTGAAGATTGTTGAGGGACTGGAAAAAGAAGGGGTTTATGTAACAACGTTAAGTGCTCTAGAGATTCCCCGGACTGAAAAACTTTTGAAGGCAGGGTACAGTGTAGCAGCTGAACTGGCTAGGCGATCGACCTCTCCCATCTATGCTGATCGCCATACGCTGACGGCAACTGCAAAACAATTATTGCTATATCCTGAACTCTTTTGGTGGGGAACCTCTGAACGGCTATTAAAAATAATAGAAGCTTATTTGCAACTGCCAGTTGCTTATGATGGTCTGTCGGTGTACTACAGTCTGGCCAATGGACAAGATGCTGGCCCCCGCAAGTGGCACCGGGATAAAGAAGACTGGAAGATGGTCAAGGTATGCGTGTATTTGAATGATGTGGATGAGAATGGGGGGCCTTACGAATGTGTCAAACTTGATGTGAATGATTATCTCATTTTTACTCTTCGGCCTAAATACCGGGTACTCACCCATCGAAAGCTGGAAGAACACCTGAATCTTCAGACCTCTGATTGGATAACATCCTGCACTGGGAAAGTGGGCATGGTTATTTTTGCAGACACGGCTCGCTACTATCACCGGGGTAAACCTCCTGTAGACTGCGATCGCTCGGCTATCTTTTTTAGCTATTTCAGCCAGCGCCCTAAACATCCATTTTTCTGTGGGCGTTCTCCCCTATCAGATCAGCAACTTGTTCGACTAGCAGAACCTTTGCCTCCCCATCTTCGTCAGTCCATTACCTGGAAGAAACGCTTACCTGGCATTGGCCGATACATTCCCAAAAATCGGGTCAAAGTGTAATCATGATGCCTAACTCCACGCAGTCTACAAAAATTCTTTTTTTAGATCAGAGTGGCAACATTGGTGGAGCAGAATTGTCCCTTTTAGATGTTGCTCGTCCTTACCGCGATCGCTGCTTGGTGGGACTCTTTCAGGATGGCCCCTATCGGCAATTGCTAGAACGAGCGCAAATCCCTGTCCAAATCCTCACCAGCGAATCCTTAGAAGTTCGACGCGATAGCCCAATCTGGCAGAGCCTCCTGGCTAGTCGATCTCTGATTTCCCTAGTGAAAACCGTGATTCACCTAAGCCGTGAATACGATGTTATCTATACCAACACTGCCAAAGCCTTCATTGTGGGTGCGATCGCCAGTGCGGTTAGTCGTCATCCTCTGGTTTATCATCTGCGCGATATCCTCTCCGAGGATCATTTTAGTTGGGCAAATGTGCAACTTTTGACCACCCTGGCCAATTGTTTTGCTACGTTGGTTATTGCCAATTCCCAAGCAACTCAACAGGCATTCATTGATGCAGGAGGACGACCTGACTTAGTTCAAGTTGTGTATAATGGTTTTAATGTTGATTTCTATCAGGCAACCCCAAGAGCTATTAGTCTCACTTCCTCGAATTTAATATCATTTAGTTCTTTGATAAATAATAGATATAATCAAAATCTCTTGGTATCTTCATTAAATAAGTTTGAAGCTATTGCTGAATCGTTTTCTGAAAATAATCAAAAATCGTTTGTGGTAGGACATTTCAGTCGTTTTTCTAACTGGAAAGGACAGCATATTCTACTCGAAGCTCTGACTCACTGTCCCAATGAGGTAGTTGCCTGGTTTGTGGGAGATGCCCTGTTTGGTGAACAAGCGTATGTCGAGTACCTTTACCGTGAAATTGATCGCTTAAATCTCCATTGCCGAGTAAAGTTTTTAGGATTCCAGGATCAGATTCCCCAGTTAATGGCTGCCTGTAATCTGATCACCCATACATCAACTGCTCCAGAGCCTTTTGGGCGGGTGATTGTAGAGGCCATGCTGTGCGGTGTTCCGGTTGTAGCAGTGGCGAGTGGAGGAGCTGTGGAACTGGTGGAACATGGCAAAACGGGCTGGCTGATGCCGTCTTCCGATCCGGTCAAGTTAGCAGAAATCATTCACCATTGCCGCATACATCCAGAGCAAACCAGGGCGATCGCTCAGACTGCTCAACTTCGTGCCAGGACTCTGTTCAGTCAATCAATGATGGAGCAAAAAATTGACACACTCCTACAGACCCTATTGAGTAGACACATCTAAGCACACGGGAATATTTTGCTGTTGTTATGAAGATCCTGTTTCTAGATCAAAGTGGCAAGATAGGAGGCGCTGAGTTATCTCTGTTGGATGTAGCGCGTCCCTATCGTGATCACTGCTTGGTTTGTTTATTTGCTGAAGGGCCTTTTCATACCCTGTTAGAGCAAGCTCAGATCCCAACCTGCGTTCTTGCTACTCCCATTGCAGTCCAGAAAGACAGCAGTGTGGTGAAGGGATTGAGCAGCATCAGGCAATTAATGCCTCTGATTATCAAAGTGGCCCAACTTAGCCGCGAGTTTGATCTGATCTATGCCAACACTCCGAAAGCCCTAGTGGTTGGCGCAATCGCCAGTGCCCTGAGTCAGCGACCCCTGGTTTACCATCTGCATGACATTGTTTCTCAAGAGCATTTCAGTGCTATCAATCAGCGTTTGATCGTTTCCCTGGCGAATACCTTTGCCGTGGCTGTGATTGCCAACTCTCAGGCTACCAAAGCGGCCTTTCAGCAAGCTGGCGGACGATCGCCGACAGAAGTAGTGTACAACGGATTTGATATTGCGGCCTTTCAGCAGATCCAGCACGATCGCTCCACCCTACGACAACAACTTGGCCTGGAATCTCGATTTATCGTCGGACACTTCAGTCGCCTTTCTCCCTGGAAAGGCCAACACATCTTGATTGAGGCGCTGAAACACTGTTCAGAGAATGTCACAGCGCTGTTGGTGGGAGATGCTCTATTTGGGGAACAGAAATATGTTGAACAACTGCACCAGCAGATTGAGCAGGAAGGACTGCAACATAGAGTTCGGTTTTTAGGCTTTCGATCGGACATCCCCCAATTGATGGCCGCGTGCGATGTCGTCGCCCATACCTCCACGGCTCCTGAACCCTTTGGACGGGTAATTGTAGAAACGATGCTGGGCGGTATTCCAGTGATTGCGGCGGCGGCGGGAGGAGCCATTGAACTGGTGGAGTCAGGAAAAACCGGATGGTTAACGCCTCCAGGCGACCCGGTAAAACTGGCGACCTGTATTAATCACTGCCAGAAGCACCCTCACCACAGCCAGGAAATAGCCTGTAATGCTCAGGCTGAGGCTGTTAAACGTTTCGACCTGGCAGCCACGAATGAGCAAATTGCTCAATGTCTCCAGCAAGTGAGTCAGACCTCTAGGGTTACGTTTTCCAACGTTCTGGGATGGTTCCCTGCTTGTTGGTAAAATTCAACGGGTGGCATCTAAGTGCAGAATAGCCCCTGGAAAAGGTTCTTAAAAATTCCTATGATAACCAACAGTTCTCTCAACGCTACGGATGTGTCGGCTGATGACTACGTCGTTTTAGGTTTGGCAACTTGCTTCATCAAGAAAGATGGAGAAGTTCATGCCGTTAAGATTGTGGAGCCGATCCCCTCGGCGGCCCTGGAAGCGATCGTGAAAGGGATTGCCACCTCTTATGAAATGGCGATCGCGACCTCATTAGGAGCCGTTTGGATCAACGATACGGCTCATATTCCGCCTGAATTTCCTTCAGATGCCCAGTTATGCGATGAGTTTGGCGATCGTCTGCTGGCCGCTACTCGTACCTATAAAGCTCGTCCGGTGGCTCAGAGCTATATTCCGGTAGGAACCGTCAGACATGACTTTAATTTTTCTACGGAGCGAAAGCGAATCCTCAACTCTCAACGGATTGTCAAAGCAGAAGACAATGTGAAGCAACACGAGTACACTCACAAAGTGTTGTAAGTCTGTCCCAAAAACCATGCTAAAACTTTACGGTGGCCAGTTTAGCCGAGCTTCGATTGTCCAGTGGTATTTAGAAGAACTGGGCATTCCCTATGAGTACGTCCTGTTGGATATGAAAGCAGGTGAACATAAGAAACCTGAGTTTCTGGCGATCAACCCAGTGGGCAAGGTACCTGCGATCGTTGATGGAGACTTCATTCTCTGGGAATCGGGTGCCATTTTGCTTTACCTGGCAGAGAAGTATGGTGATCCCAATTTATCTTTAGAAGCACGCTCGCACATCAACCAGTGGATTCTCTATGGGAATGCCACGCTGGGGCCAGAGATCTTTTCAGAAGCGACACGGGAAAGTGCTTTCAGTCGCCACATGGCCGTACTGAATCAACATCTGGAACAACATCCCTTTCTGTTAGGGGATCAATTTAGTGCTGCTGATGTTGCAGTAGGGGCCTTACTGGCTTACATTCCCTTGATGCTCAAGCTGGATTTCCAGGATTACCCAGCAGTGCAAGCTTATGTACAGCGATTAAGTGAGCGTCCTGCCTACCAGAAAGCGATCGCAAAACGGGTGTAAGGGGAATAGTATTGTCGAATGACTTGAAGGAGATTGGGGATCAGGAGTAGGGATCGGTAATCACCTCCCGGTGTCTGATCCCTAACCTCTTCTTAAACTTACATAACAACAGCTAAAGAATTGTATGTCATTCGCCTCACGAACCTTCCAGGATTTCTATACTGATCCCATTCCCATCGTTTCCTTATTAAACGAGGAGGTTCCTACAATGGTTCACACATACGAGGTATTGGTTGATATCAAGGAATATGCCGGAGACAACACCAATGCCTGTCACAACGCCACCAGTCGCTACGAAATTGATGCTGAATCCAAACATTCAGCAGATGTCATGGCCCGTGCTCAGGCTAGAAATGAGCATCCCCACGGTACGGAATTTGATGCCCGCGTCACTCGAATTCTCCGATAAATTATCCAGGCAGTATACCTAGCCTCCCACATGGATCACGGGACGGCGGTCTGGATTTTTTTTCCGCCTTACGCAGCACTTCTCGAGTGACCACTGCAATCTCGCCTTCCCCAAATAGAATAAACCGCAACAGGTATTGAATTGGGTTGCCTTCAATCCAACCAAAGTAAGCGTGGGGTAGCTTTCCAGTGCGATCGCGAACATAGAACAGGATCGCTGCGATCACACTTGGAACCGCTGCCCCCTGTGCCCGGAGGATTAGGTATCGTGCCCTGGCTTTCTTCTTCCTGAACTAAAAACTGGGGAGCGACTTCATCCATTTCCATGCAATCGACTGCAGTAACGATCGCCGGATTTTGCCCTTTATTTACCTTTTTCGGGCAGATTGCGGGGAGGCGTTTTCCGGCCTTCATAAAACCGCCGTTCCAGTTGTCCTAATCCCAACCACACGGCCCCCATACTGAGCGGCATGAGAGCGGTGAACAAGATTGTCGGAAGGGCGGTGGTTCCGGTTAATAGCAGGAGCGGAGGCAGAAATAACCAGGCGATCGCCCCAATGCCAGCCGTCAGCCAGCGCAACTGTTGTATGCTGGTCAGGGCTTGACGACAACTGGCACAATGCCCTGTATGGGAATGATACCGATCCAGCAAGGCTTCTGTAGATAGACGAGGCGGCAACGGTTCCCCGGGAAACGGATCAGCCTCAAAGTCAGTCACCCACTTTCGCAGGGCAGTTACAAAGGCATCAGCACGAGTGGGCAGATAAAATGCCCTGGCAAACTTGGAGCCTCCCCCCTGCGCTTCCAGATACCGCTCTTGAAAATGTAGAAAAATCTGATCATCTTCCAGAATTGCATTTTGCCCAATATGGGAATACCATCGCGGCAAAAGCTTGATGAAAAATTCTGGGAGTTTAGAGGCGAATTTGAACGGGAATCGGGCAAACACCCGGCATTCTCCTTTGCGAATGGGAGTGGCATACACCACCGTCAGGGTACGACCAAACTGCTTGGAGGTCAGGTCGTGCCACATGAGGGAAGGAGCTACAAACGTTGTATCCTGCCGCCCCAACGTGCCCTTACGTGGCCCTTCTGGCCAGACTCCTTTAAAACCCTGCTTCCCAGTTTCTACCACCTCCAGTTCTACCGGACTGGCATTACTGCGATTGCCCACAGAACGGTGATGGGTAAAGGGCAGGTGACTGGAATCCAGGACATTCTCCAGCAGCGTCAGAGCATCGTAGGGAAGATCGCGAAACGTATTCAGACAGATCCACCCCTCAGGCGACTCTTCCAAAGGTTCAACCACGGGGATTTTCACCTGGGGTGCCCGATCAGGAGCGCCAGGATACACAAATAACAGCCCCTGCCGTTCTGCGGTTGGGAGTGCAGTGGCACAGGCTCTGGGAGATTCATGGGCGGTTCCTCCTGCCACCTGTTGCGGAATACGATCGCAGGTGCCGTCTCCCTTGAAAGCCCATCCGTGATAGGGACACTCCAACAGTCCATCCTCGGCGATTCGTCCTTCCGAAAGCGGCACCAACCGATGGGGACACTGATCGACAAAAGCTCGCCAACAGGTAGCCTGCCGATCCCACCATAGCACCAGATCTTGACCTAGTAGCGTAAACCGACTGGGTTTTGAGCGATCAAGGTCTTCCAAGTAGGACACGGGATACCAGGCTTCTTTACAGTCAAAGCGAGTGGGATCATCCCCACCAGCAGGTAACAGCCTCGGCAGGCCAGTTTGAGTACGCTCTTGAGTCTGCATTCCCGGAGTCCCAATCAATAATTAATAAGGAATTTTCTTTTACATATCTTAACAACTCCTATTAGAAAACCGGATTATCTTTCTCAAGCATCGCAGCCAGTCAATAGACTTCTGGCAAATTGAAAAAACGTCGGATGGGTAAAGGGAAACGATCCATCCTGTAATTCTGGCTGATTTGAATGGGCACGCCAAGCTCTGCCCATCTTAACTGATGATTAAGCCTAATGGGCAGGAGTTCCAATGTAAAAAGGCTTCTACTTCTAAACTGTTTTCAACTCCAGAACCACTGTTTCTTTGATCGGAAAATAACCGTTCTCTAGCTCGACTTGGTTGACCTTCTGCCCGTTGCCCTCTGTCTGCTAGTAACTATCCCCCTGATCAACTGTTTTCATTCCCAGAAATTGATTGGCCTGCATCAGTCGTTTGGCAATGACCAACCGTCGGGCAAGGCTAATTTCAGGCTCTGCCAAAACTTCCTGAGCATGCTGACGATAGAGGGCGCTGGTTGCAGAATCTACTTCGTCAATTTTCTTAAGTTCTGAATACACTCTACGAAGGCAAACAGACATGATTCAGTCCTCTTTCTCAACTATTTCTATCTTGCCCTTCTCCAGGGGAATTTGCTGTGATTCGCACATGAAGTGTTATGGGTCATTAGAATAATTTACATTTGTCAGACTTAACGATACGTAACGCTTAACAAGCGTGTCGAATCAACAAAAAAGGGGGAGGCACTAAGTTCTCCCCCTTATCGTCAGGGTGCATCTACTTATCACAGTATGCCATTAAGGGGGTGAGGGGTGTTACCCCTCGTCAATATTTTTGACAAAGAAGTGGCGGCTAATACCGCAGAGGTATGAAGCTTTTATCAAGCCTGCTGCCAGGACAATCAACCATTCAACTTCTTGGCCAATAGTTGGTTGGTTAGCTTGGGATCGGCGCGGCCTCCGGTTTTTTTCATCACCTGACCGACGAAGAAGCCCAAAAGTTTAGTCTTTCCGTTGCGGTATTGCTCCAATTCGTTGGGATTTTCAGCCAGCACCTCAGCGATCGCGGTTTCCAGTGCGCCCGTATCAGAAATCTGGCCCAGTCCTTCCCGCTCGACGATCGCCCTGGGAGAGCCACCCTTGGTTAGCAATTCCGGCAGGATGGTTTTAGCGGCAGCATTGCTGATCGTGCGGTCTTCGATCAGGCCAATCAGTTCTGCCAGATTGTCAGGTTGGAGAGCTAGGTCGGTGATGTTCAGGCCCGTGTTGCTGTTCAGGTAGGCGCTGATGTCGCCCATGATCCAGTTGGCCGCCTGTTTAGCTGGAGCACCTGCTGCCAGAGTGGCTTCAAAGTATTCGGCGATCGCCCGATCGTTGGTTAGCACCCGTGCATCATAAGCAGACAGCCCCAACTCTTCCTCATAGCGGTGGCGCTTCTGGGCAGGCAGTTCCGGTAATTGCGATCGCCACTCTTCCAACTGCTCTGGAGAGACTTCAATTGGCCCCAGGTCAGGCTCCGGGAAGTAGCGGTAGTCACTGGAACCTTCTTTGGTGCGCATACTGATAGTGCGTTGTGAACCTTCTTCCCAAAGTCGGGTTTCCTGGACTAACCGTTCTCCAGCTTCAATCGCCGCAATTTGCCGCTCAATTTCGTATTCGATCGCCCGTTGAATGGCATTGAAGGAGTTCATGTTTTTAATTTCGACCTTGGTGCCAAACTCCTTCTGGCCCACGGGACGCACGGAAATATTCACATCACAGCGGAGCGAGCCTTCCTGCATGTTGCCATCGCTGACTCCCAGATAGCGCAAAATTCGGCGTAACTCCTGGGCATACTCTGCGGCTTCCTGACCGCTGCGAATATCCGGTTCCGAGACGATTTCTAGCAGGGGAACGCCGGCCCGATTATAGTCCACCAGGGAATAGGTAGAACCCGCGAGGCGATCGCTGCCACCATGCACGAGCTTTCCGGCGTCTTCTTCCATGTGCAGACGGGTAATGCCAATCCGCTTCCGGGTAGCCGTATTCGTTTCCTTATCTACCAGTTCAATTTCCAGCCAACCATGTTCCGCGATCGGCAGGTCATACTGGGAAATCTGATAATTCTTGGGCAGGTCGGGATAAAAGTACTGCTTGCGATCGAACTTACTATAGGGAGCAATCTGGCAATTCAAGGCCAGTCCAGTCTTCACCGCTGATTCCAGGACTTTTTGATTCAGCACAGGCAAGGTACCTGGCAAGCCCATACAAACCGGATCAATCAACGTATTCGGCGGTTCACCAAACTGAGTCGAGCTAGAAGAAAAGATTTTCGTAGCCGTGTTTAACTGGCAGTGCGTTTCCAGCCCAATCACGGCTTCATATTGCGTCTTTGCAGGAGCCGATGCTGTCATGGAGGAATTTCTTGTACAACAATGGCTCTATTTTAGGAGTTAAACTACTTCGACAGTGCTGCTTGGGCTAATGTCCAATCGGGGCGGAGATTTTTGGCTTGTCGCAGGTAGGGGTGGTAGATTTCGATCGCTGGATTGGGAGTGTTGAAGTGAATCAGCAGGCGGATGCAACGGGGTAGGCTACCTTCGACATGCATCTGTTGCACATCCAGTAAAGGAACATTGCTCCAGTTGGGGCGTTCGCGGGCGATCGCAGCGGGGAAAATGGCATCCAGGTCGCGGGTGACGGAAAAGGTGACACTCACCACTTCATCCATATCCAGGCGATTGTGGGCTTCTAGCTCGTCCAGGAGTTCGTGTACCGCTTCCCGAATCGCTGCAACCGAATTTTCCGATACCGTTGTTGCACCACGAATTGCTCGAACTCGCCAACCCACGCTTTTATCCTCCAAACAATCCAAATTTAATGCTAATGGTATGTCAAACAATTTTTCAATCCAAAAGAATTAATGCTATCTCACCTTAACCCGATCATGGCTGAAATGCCATTAAACGTCAGTGATCCTTTTATAAGGTTATTAAAGTTTCTCCGAAGAGGAATAGGGAGCAGGGAATCGGGAGTAGTCTTAAGTTTTGAGTTTTAAGTTCAGAATTTCCCACCCCTGCACTCCTCTAAGGTCTATACAGCCAGAGCGGTAATCCATTGGTCTCCAGTTCAAATGCCAGCCACTCGGTTGCCTGAGGGGGAAGACCTGCCAGGGAAAGTAAAGCCGATCGCGGCTGGCTTTCTTCCCTGGAAATGAGGCGGTTCAAAAAGGGTTTGCGTTCTTCCAAGGTAAAACAGCGGGTCTTGTCTGGATCGAGCCCAGCCAGTTCCGCAGCCCAGCGACGGGCATCTTCTTCGGTTCCTAAGCGATCGACAATCCCCAGTTCCAGGGCTTGCTGTCCGGTGAAAATGCGACCATCGGCAAAGCTTCTAACGGCATCTTCGGCCAATTTCCGGCTTTCTGCCACTGTCTTGACAAATTGCTGATAGCTGATATCAATCAACTCCTGCAAAATGTGGCGTTCCGAGTCGCTCATTTCTCGATCGAAGGCCAGGATATCTTTATAGGGGCCAGATTTCACGACTTTGAAGGACACGCCCACCCGTTCCAGCAGGCGCTCCAGATTATTGCCCCGCAGAATCACCCCGATGCTGCCGGTGATTGTGCCAGGATTGGCCATAATATGAGGCGCTCCCATGCCGATATATACCCCACCAGAAGCCGAAATATTGCCAAAGCTGGCGACAATCTTGACTTTCTCCTGAAGCCGTTTCAACGCTTCATAAATTTCCTGGGAATCTCCCACCGTTCCACCTGGACTATCGATGCGCAGCAGCAGAGCGGGGAATTTCCGCTCCTCAACAATTTTCAGCGCTTCCAGAACCCGTTTACGAGTGCCTGCCGCGATCGCGCCATTAATTTCAATTCGAGCAATTTGTTTCCGAGCACGAGACTTAAATGGCCAAACCATAGAGATTTAGTTACTTAACTAATTTCTAGCGTGCCTGATTTATTCAGGGTTTGTCATAGAGAAATTACAATCTACTACTTAACATAAGTATAGAATTAGCTACAATTCTACTGATGATGCTCACAACTGATGAGTCTGAGCGATCGTCACCTACCTCTCTAACTGCCCTGACTACATTCATGCATTCATCCACCGCACCGAAACTGCCCTTCTATCCCCTACTACTGATTGCCCCCTTCTTCTTTTGGGGAACGGCAATGGTGGCGATGAAGGCAGTAATTCCCAACACCACACCGTTGTTTATGGCTGGAGTCCGCCTGGTGCCTGCAGGACTGTTGGTGTTAGCCACGGCAGTGATTGCCAGGAAGCCGCAACCTCAAGGATGGAAAGCCTGGTTTTGGATTGCCTTATTTGGCCTGGTAGATGGGGCAATGTTTCAGGGATTTCTGGCAGAAGGGCTGGTGCGGACCGGAGCAGGCCTGGGATCTGTGATGATTGATTCCCAACCACTGGCTGTGGCTCTGATGGCGCGGTGGCTATTTGGTGAACAGATTCGGTTGTGGGGCTGGCTAGGTTTAGTGTTAGGAATTGTAGGAATTAGTTTGCTGGGGTTACCTGACGAGTGGATTCTCAACCTGCTGCAAGGCAAGGTTTCCCTGGATGGGGGACAATTAGGCATCCATTTACTGGCTGACCTGTTCCAGAATGGGCAATGGTTAATGCTACTGGCTTCCCTGTCGATGGCCGTAGGTACGGTGTTGATGCGTTACGTTAGTCGTCATGCTGATCCGGTTGCGGCTACAGGCTGGCACATGATTCTGGGCGGTTTGCCCCTATTTGCCCTGTCTGCCCAATTTGAAACGGCGCAGTTCGTCCATCTGGATGCCTCTAACTGGCTCTCGATGGCCTATTCCACGATATTTGGCAGCGCTGTTTCCTATGGTCTATTCTTCTACTTTGCCTCCCGTGGCAGTCTCACCAGCCTCAGTTCGCTGACGTTTCTAACTCCTGTCTTTGCTCTGATCTTCGGCAACCTGTTCCTGAATGAAATGCTGAGTCCTATCCAGTGGGGCGGTGTGGGGCTAACTCTGCTCAGCATTTACTTGATTAATCAACGAGATGTGCTAGCACAGAAGTTTCAGGTTACTGCGGCGATCGCCACATCTGACTCCGTAATTCCGCAAACCCAGCCTGCTCCCCTATCAGGGGTCGCGATATTCTCAAATGTGTTGCCCAAAGAATAAAAGGCAATGGGCAAAAGGAGCAGATGCCCTGAAAACTTGACCTTTGCTCAGCTCAAGGGGTGTAAATAACTGAAAAATAAATTCCCTTTTCCTGCAGAGTTTCTTTTTGGGAGTTTACCTTGACCAGTGGAAACCCAAACACAAGCTGAGCATTAAAGTTATTGCTGATCTGGAGGCGCAAGCCAAATCCGGTAGAAACCAGAGTACCGGGATCCGGATCAGGGCTAGATGAATAATTCCAACCTTTACCAAAATCTACAAAAGGAGTGAAAAACACCAGGGCTTGCTGTTGAGGAAAGGGCAGAACTGGAATCCGGGTTTCAACAGAGGCAAATAGACCGTTATCGGTAAGCAATAGATCTTACCGGTAGCCCCGGACGCTTAAAAAACCGCCAATGCCAAACTGTTCAATGGGCAGCAGTGGCCGATCGGCCAGTTGTAGGTCACCCCGCACCAGTAGAATCGTATCGGGTGCTAATAACCGTACCCATTGCGCCTGACCTCTCCAGGGAAAGAACTGGGTATCCGGCGGCGATTCATTGACGGTCGCCCCGAGGGCTTCTACCCCCAGGTTAAATTGCGATCGCACCGCAAACACAGATAGGCTTTTGCGGGTGGTGTATTCCTGGAAAAAGCGGATGACAGAGGCTTTAGTCTGTCCCTCGGCATCCGTTCCGAGGCTGGGAAATGGTAAGCGTTTATCAAGAAATAAGGTGGTGCGGGTGCGGCGAGTGCTCAGCGTCAATCCCAATGCGAATTCCTGAGTCGGAGTGCAAATAATCGGCTGACGACCTGTCAATTCCAGATAATAGGATTCGGATTGAATGTTTAAGATATCAAAAGGTACTTCAATTACCTGACTGTTAGAAAATCCGGCACTGAAAGCCAGGGTTGTGTCATAGGGGCTGAGGGGAACGGTGTAACTAAAGTCGAGCGCATTGCTTCCTTGAGTTTTGGTAAAAGAGAGACTAATCGCGTCGCCAAATCCCAGCAAATTTGCCTCGGTTCCCCAAAGTTGCCCCCGCACTGACCCGACACCGGGCACTCGCTGATTATCTATGGTAAAGGTGGCAAAGGCAGATCGAGCTTCGGTGACTCTCACCTCTAGCAAACTGTTGCCAGGACGGGATCCGGCGGATAATTCTGCGGAAATGCTGGCTACTAATGGATTTAGTTGCAACAGTTGGAGAGCTTGCAACAGGTCGCGGTTGAGGGGTGCTCTGGTGGCGATCGCAATCCGGCTGGCAATATAACCCGGATTTAACCGCTTCAGTCCTGTGACCCGAATATCTTCCAGGCTGCCTTCTAACACGCGAATTTCCACCACCCCGTTCTGCAGCTTCTGGGGTGGAATAAAAGCTCCTGATGTGATGTATCCCCGACTGGTGTAGTAGTCGGTGATGGCGGATCGGGCCTGAAACAGTTCTGCCAGAGATACATTCCGCCCCTCCGGCCCCAGTGGGCCAATCACCTTTGCGATCGCGGCCATCAATTCCTGCTCTGAAAATACGGTGCTGCCCGTGATCACAAAGCGGTTTACCCGGATGGTTTGGGGAGCCTCGATCGGAGGAACGTCACCTGGAGGCGTGGGCGTGGTCGGAGACGGAGGAAGTAGTTGTTCTGGAGGTGGTAATGGCTCAATTTCTGGCTGTGGCAGCGGCTCTCTGGAAGGAGGTTGCCCTACCCCCGGATCGAACAACGGCGGACGTACATCAGGTTTTTGGATTGGAGGTGTTTGAGCAATTTTGAGAG
>NZ_JBRAGO010000004.1:0-35785 GCF_052746595.1 Leptodesmis sp. | reverse complement strand
ACAGTTTTTCTCGCTGCTGCGCGTCCCAACAGCGATCGTGGTGGTTTCCTTCGTGTCTTGACTCTATGCCGATTAGAAGAGGACTTTACAGCAATTCCCGCACGTCAGTAACTTGTCCTGTGACGGCAGCGGCAACCACCATCGCTGGACTCATCAGTAAGGTGCGACCAGAAGCCGATCCCTGGCGACCTTTGAAATTGCGATTGGAAGAAGAAGCACTCAGTTGGCGACCTTGCAGCTTATCGGGATTCATAGCTAAACACATAGAACAGCCCGGTTCCCGCCATTCAAACCCTGCCGCCTCAAAAATCGTGTGCAGTCCTTCTGCTTCCGCTTCTTGCTTCACTCGCTCGGAACCAGGGACAACAAAGGCTTTGACCCCCTCCGCGACATGGCGACCTTTGGCTACTTTGGCGGCTTCCCGCAGGTCAGAAATCCGGCCATTGGTGCAACTGCCGATGAAGCAAACGTCTACTTTCGTCCCCTGAATCGGCTGGCCTGGTTGCAGATCCATATACTGGTAAGCTTCTGCCGCGATCGCTCGTTCATCTGCAGGCATTTCCTCCAGAGTGGGCACCTTCTCATCAATGCCAATGCCCTGTCCTGGTGTGATCCCCCAGGTCACCGTGGGTGCAATGTCTGCCGCATCGAACTTTACGACATCGTCGTACTCGGCATCGGCATCACTGGCAATACTCTGCCACCAGGCGATCGCTTGATCCCAATCTGCTCCTTTAGGCGCAAACTCCCGGCCCTTGAGATAAGCGAACGTCACCTGATCGGGATTGATATAACCACAGCGAGCACCCCCTTCAATGGACATATTGCAGACGGTCATGCGTTCTTCCATGCTCATCTGCTCAAAAGTCGTCCCAGCAAATTCGTAGGCGTAACCCACTCCACTTTTGACACCGAGTTTACGGATAATATGCAGAATCACATCTTTGGCATAGACTCCTGGCCGCAGGTTGCCATTTACTTCGACCTGGCGAACCTTCAACTTGGACAGGGCCAGGGTCTGGGAAGCCAGCACATCCCGCACCTGACTGGTGCCAATGCCAAAGGCGATCGCTCCAAAGGCTCCATGCGTCGAGGTATGGCTGTCTCCACAGGCGATCGTCATGCCGGGTTGAGTCAGCCCCAGTTCTGGTGCGATCACATGCACAATGCCCTGACTGCCGGAACCGATGTTGTAAAAGGTAATGCCGTGTTCCTGACAGCTTTTTTCTAATGCCTGCATCATCTCCTCCGCCAGGGAATCGGCAAAGGGGCGAGCCTGATTATCTGTGGGAACGATGTGATCGACCGTGGCGATCGTCCGTTCAGGGAATAAGACCTTCAGGCCACGATCGCGTAGCATAGCAAAGGCTTGCGGACTGGTGACTTCGTGAATCAGATGCAGCCCAATCAACAATTGCGTCTGTCCAGAGGGCAAAATCCCCACAGTATGTGCATCCCAAACCTTGTCAAACAGTGTGCCCTTGCTCATAAATCTTATATTGCGTGATATTCAGCGAGTCCCTATTCTATCAAGGGGATCGATTCGGAGTGATCACGCCCCATCAGCGGATACGGATTGGCATCCAGGGTTGCCTTGAGTAGAGCGCGGTTTGTGTACTTGGGGAAGCGGAAAAGAGAGTGCGGGCATGTCGGTTTCCTAAAATTGACGACGAGAGAAAATAAGGGTTGCGATCGCCAGCAGCAGCACAATATACAGCACTGCATACCCAGCACTTTGGAGTAACATTTCGGCTGGTGGCAATAGACCATAGACCGCTTGATTTTTTAAGTCCAGACGAGACAGGTCGGGTAAAACCAGGTAGAGATTGCGGGTTACGGCCTCAACCGTTGGGTTTTTACTCTGAGCACCCAGGGCGACCAGATTGGCGCTGGAACTGCCCATGAGAAACACGGTGAAGGTGAGCAGAGCCGCCAGGAGAGAACTGGTGAACACACCGAGGGTGATCGCGACCGCCGTAATCAAAGACAGTTGCAGGAACAAAAAGAGGGAGGAGACAGCGATACTGGTGGCCGGGTAGGGAATGCGACTGAAGGAAAGCAGGATCATGTAAATCGCTGTCATGGCTGCAATCAGTACCGCCAATACTGCTGACAGTCCCAGATGTTTGCCCACGATAAATTCGGTACGGCTGATCGGTTTCGCCATTAATACCAGTACCGTGCGTTTCTCAATTTCCTTATTGACCAGACCTGTACCGACAAAGACCGCAATTACCAGACCCAGCAGACTCATCGCCGCCAGACCCACATCCAGAGTAATTTTGTTTTCTGTGGTGGCGGCAAGTTCGGGTAATAAGCGAATAGACGCGATCAGCAACACTGCAAACAGAATGATCAGATACAGGACGCGATCGCGAATCACCTCACGAAACACATTCGCCGCAATTACTAAGGTTCTGCCTAGATTCATGATTCGTTCCTCGCGCGTACTTCGCCATCCATTTCAGCTATTAAACCAAGTTCAGCTAAAGAAGTGAGACTTTGCCATCAGAGAAATTAAGGTTCTAGACTGGGGCAAAGTTTAACTCATACCGTCAGGTTGCCCTCTAAAAGGCCCCTGCACAGGTTCACATTGCACCTTCGCGGAGCCGACAGCAGGTACTACTGACGGTAGCCCAAAGGGCAACGACTGACTAGCGACATCCTCCGCTGTCACCCGACTGATGTTGCAGATTTTGGAGTAGTGATAGCCCTGAGCATCGGCTGATGGCCCCTGCCAGACCGAATAAAGCTTGACTCTGTATTCTCCCGGCAGCACCTGTCCTTGAACCCGCCAAAAGGAATTCTCTGCCAATTGGGGCATCTGATCAAGAATTGAGTTTCCCAGGGCTTGAACCCGCTCATTAAAGTTCAGCAACCACAGTTCCACCTGCGACCAGGACTTTCCTTCCAGATTGATTTTCAGGTTGTATTCAGTCCGCTCCAGTAGTTCAGCACCCCGGGATGAGGTTAACCCCTGTTGTAACCGGATGAAAAACGAACTATTGCCTAAATTTTCAGTCATTAAACTGGGATATTGAGCCAGCCAACTTTGGGTTGAATAGTAAAGTTGAATCCAGCAACTGAGCAGCAAATTAATTAAGAGTAAATTGACTAAATACTGGCGATCGCCAACATCAGGAAGCTTATACTCTGGCCCTGCTTTAATAAATTTAGGCAAGCTTGCAATGATAGCAGAAACGATTGGCCAGATGATCAGGGTAATCGGTGGAAAACTATCTGGTGTAGTAAATAAAAAAATACAAATTAATGCACCTGTAACCCACGGGCCAATAAACAGATTGCCTAAAAAATTAAAAGTTAATAGCTCCTTTAATTTCTTTTCCTCATACATGATCCAGTGAATTCCGGGGATTAAAAATAACCAGCCCATGAAGGAAATAATATTTTGTACAATTCTGCCAGCAAATAAGGAAAAGAGCCAAGAGAGGGCTGCCAATAAAATTAGAGTTCTAGCAGAGTCCCATTTTTTGTCTTTTGGAATAAAGACTCCAAAAACTTGTTTGAAAAAATCGAAAATCGCTGAGAAAATCTTGATCAGAATAGCGAAATTTAAATAAGCCCAGATCAGTCCACCAGAGACTAATAGAAGTACGAATGCTAATAACCAGAGCGGCCATGCAGTGGGCAAGAAAGGAGTAATCAAAGACTGAAAAATTTGCAGAATATCAGCCATTTCTTCTTAATTTATTAACGAATACGCTCTAACCAGCGAATGAACAATAGAAATAGAATTACACTAAAACTACAGGCATTGGCCACCAAAACAGCATAAGCCTGATTGTTTTGTTTAAAGGGGATGCCTGATTCCAAGCGACTGTAGCCTCCCCGGATCCGTTTTCTGGCCTCCTGCATTTCCTCAGGTTTACGTTTTTCTAGTATTCTTTCTAGCAAAATTAAGCCCCAGTATTCTAAAAAGAAAACTCCGATAAAGATTCCTAACATGGTCATGACCAGAATAGGAGTAACTCGATTTGCCCAGGAATTGGGAAAGAACTGTTCAAAGAAGAAATAGCTAATTAATTGAATCCGTAGATCTGCTGGTAAAAAAACTTGAACACTAAAGAAAACTAGCCATCCAACTACAGTCGAAAACAGATTCATGGACATTGAGTAGCGGGCACTGGCTTTGTAATCCAGGTCAGTTAATAACTTAAACAAAACCAGCGCTTCCAATGAGATGGCCAGCAGCAAAAACAGGCTTTGAAATGCGATCGCTCGAAGTGGCAGTATCCAAATCATTTTGCTTCATCTCTATGCACAGTCCGCCTGTAAAGACCTGATACTCACCAGTACACGTATTTCCAGTACATATATTTTACTGACTCTGGCTTCAGCAATCGAGGCTCTGCCAGTTATACCTCCTCTCACGCTAATCTCAACGGCCAGTTTGGTGACTCCTATGCCTAAACCGGGGAATAACTAGACTCAGTAGATCACAAACGCTGTTTAGATCCCCCCTAGCCCCCCTTCAAAAAGGGGGAACCGAGCCAAAAATGGTTTGAAGTCCCCCTTGTTAAGGGGGATTTAGGGGGATCAAATCCAGGGTTCACTGTGAAAATAAACTCATTTTCGATCTACTGAGACTACGAAATACCACCCGCTACTGATTGGGTTTAGTTGGGGAGGAAAGGGGTATGGTCTTGAAAAAAGGTTTGCTTTGAAAATGAAACACTCTGGCCACGAAGGAGTTAGGGAAGACCTGAATGGCTTGGTTATAGTCTTGCACAGCCTGGTTATACCGCATCCTTTCAACGGCAAGCCGGTTCTCAGTGCCTGCAATTTCATACTGCAGGTTGGTAAACAAACGGCTGGATGTTAGCTCAGGATGAAGAGTTGCATAGTTGTGAAACTGAGCAATTGCCTGATTCACTTGACTCGTTGCAAAACTATCATTCCCACCCCCATAGCTAATACCAGACAGAATCTCAGTTTCAACATCACGGGAGTAGCTACAACATTAGCATTGATAGGTTGTAACCTGTAGACCTGGTCTAAAGAATTGAGGTTCTCCGATCGTGCTAGGGTGCTAGGGCTTTGCCGAATGACAGTCAGTTCACCACAGAAGGGGCATCGACTAAATTCGCCAGATCGTGTTGTTTCATAGGCTCGAATATGGATCTTGTCAGGATGGCAATTGGGACATCGCCAGCCCACGAAATGAGTACTGCCAATTCTTTCTGCAACTTGCTGGGCGGAAGTGAGATGAGTTTTTACTAGGGTCGGTTCAACGGGTTGGAGTGGTTGATTACAGCCACGACAGTAAACCTTACTAGCCTTTTCAAACCATTGATGCCAGTCTTGTGTTCGAGATTGCCCTCCAGGTTTTAAGTAAACTGGCCAACCTAGGAGTTTATAAATAAATACTCCAGTTCCACCTACCCCAAGTGCCAGGGTTGCTGCTATCCATATCCCGAACTATGCAGGAGTACCATCTCCTGCGGCTCCTGTCCTTCAAGCACCATTACCAGCGCTTTCGTGCCTGCCAGAGTGCCACCGTCATAGTCACTTTGTTTGAAGGTTTAAAGCGAGGCAGAATTTTGGTATCAATAATGTTGCCGACTTTGGCATCGGGCAGAATGTCTTCTACGCTGTACCCTGTTTCAATTTCGACGCGGCGATCGCTCTTGGAAATCAAAAACAGGACTCCGTTATCCCGCCCTTTTTTGACAATACCCCAGTAGTTGAATAATTCAGTCGCAAACACTTTCGGGGTGGCTGCAGGTTTAGTTTCTGGCACGGTGACAACGGCAATTTCTGCCCCATTGGTAGCCTCCAACTGATTAATCATCTGGTTCAGTTGAGCTTCTGTCTCAGGTTTGAGGATCTCAGTACTGTCACTTACCCAGGTTCTAGAAGTCTGCCGAGGATTGGGAACATTTCTCACCGTGATGGCTTGGCAGAGATAGGCAGCAGATCGCAACTCCCAAAATGCTGCCCCCCATGATTCGCTGACATAGGACTGCTGATCGGTTCATTATGACAGCCCTCCTTTGAGGGATCTCGATCCATTCACTCAGAGGTTTCAATTCAAGCATTTCAGGTAGATGCAGCAGTTCTAATTCAGCCGAGAGAGAAGAAGTAGTTGTGAAAGGCTTTTCCTGCGAAAAATCTCTCTCCACCCAGCTAGGATTGCTATGGAACCACCCTGCGGGATTGAGGCATTCTTACTTCTATTCTCTTCTCGGAACTCAGAGTTGTTATAACAACGCGACAAACTGTAATAAACCAAGTCCAGTTAGAGAACGGTCGTTTTCCGATCAGAGAAACTCCGGTTCTGGACTTGGACAAGACTTAAAAAGCCAGGGCAATAGAATTTCCAACCTTTGTGTTTTAAGCTCCTAGACTGAGAAGATGATGCAAGGGACACCTGAGGATTTCCCCAAGCTTGATGTTTATGGAGACAGTTCGACGAATGCAGCAATTTGATGTAGTGGTGGTTGGAGGTGGCCCAGCGGGAGGGCAGTGTGCGCGGGTGCTGGCGAAGGCGGGACGGAAAGTGCTACTGGTAGAACGCCATCAGAATTTTGTGACCAACAGTTTTTCCAGCGCCGGAACCCCTTTAGAAACCCTGCAGCGCTATGGACTGCCGGATAGTATCGTGGGCAGCTACTGGGATCAATTTGTTGTTGTCACCTCGAATCAAAGTGGTCGCTGGCAGGCCCGATCGCCCCTCGGCGTGGTGTTAGATTTTGCCAAATTGCGGGAGTTCCTGGCAGATGAGGTGAGAGGAAATGGGGGCGCAGTCTGGATGAATTGCCGCTATGTCCGGCATCAACAGAAGGCAGGAACTACCCTGGTTTCCCTGGTGCGCAAGGGGCAGGAAGAAGTTGTGACGACTCGTGTACTGGTGGATGCAACCGGGCCATTTCGGTCTGTCATTTATGCCAGGGGGGAAGCAAAACCAGAGTTTTTAAGTGGTACAGGAATTGAATATCTAATCGAAGTTGAGGATGCAGATTATCAACGTCACGCTAATGCCCTCACCTTTTTCCTGGGATATAAGTGGATGCCACGCGGGTACTCCTGGATTTTTCCTATGTCACCCAATCAGTTAAAGGTGGGGTCTGCTGTTGTGAATGCGGATCACCAATTTGTCAAACAGACCCAGCCACTCAAGCGCCATATTCAACTGGTGTTAGATGACTACATGAAGTTGAAAACGTACAAACTCGTTGAAGTTCATGGGGCGACATTGAAATATAGTTCGGGTCTGAATGATATCTATTACCGGGATAACGTGATTGCGATCGGAGATGCCGTATCCACAGTCAATTTCTTAGGTGGAGAAGGAATTCGGCATGCGATGGAAGGAGCAGAGATCGCCTGCAAGTACATCCAGAGTTATCTCGATGGCACCATTTCTGATTTCAAGACTTATCAATCGGAAATGCATAAAGTCTTTCTGCGTTCCTGGAATCTGTCGGAGAAGTTTGGCAAGAAAAAGTATTTGCAGGATTGTGACGAGATTGTTGATAAGGTGGTGACTTATCTGCGGCCTCTGAGTCTGGAAGATGTGGTTGACATTCTATTTTATTACCGATTTGAAAAAGTTTCTAAGGGGCTACCTCAGTACCTTCTGCGTAAATTGGATTCCTTGTGGACACGGCTAATTTCTAAGCTCAAAAGCTGGATCAATAAGACTCTTGCCTATTAGTCACCTTGGCGACTGAAGTCGCGGCTATACCGAGAAAACCTGCCGACGCAGGTTACTGAAAACCTTGATGGTATTGAGTCTGCGTCGGCAGAGTGGGTAAGTGTAGTCGCGGTTTTAACCGCCAGATACTTTCAGGGCTTTCGTCAGGCAATCAGGGTGGTTGAGATACCAGGCAAATGTTTTCGTGCAAACCGAAATTTGCTGTTGATAATTAAGGAGAGATTTTTCTCTCCCTTATTCAACGCTTTTTGTGGGTAAAAATATGGTGTTAGGAGCTATAGCGGAAGCGCAGGGTCGTCGATGGCTGGGCTGGTGGCTTTTGCTGATTGCATTGTGGCTGATGGTGATACTGTTAGCCATTAAGGTATGGCTGGGGTGGGCGAGTGGCTCTCTCAGCCTGATGGCCGGAGGGTTGCTGACATTGCTCACCAGTTTTAGCTTGCTGCTCAGTTTGCTAACCTTGTCTCCTCCTCATTCTGCAAGACGGGATGCTTTTGGGCATGGTCGCTGGGAATCAGGGCTGGCCTTCCTGCTGGTGGGGGTGATGGGCTTTGCCTGTTGCAGTTTATTAAGTGGGGCTGGACAGCAATTGATTGGAGGAAGGAGTGATGCCTCGATCGCTGCCCCCATCCCGCTTTCTATTTCTCTCATCCAGCTTTTGGGAAGTGCAACGGCGATCGGCTTTGTTATAGGCATTGTGGGATACTATCAGGCCAGGATCCTGAATCAGCCCATTCTCAAACTCAGCTTCCGCCACAGCCTGATCGATGCCAGTTTGATGATCTTGATTCTGCTGGGATTGATTGGCAGCAATTTGGGATTGCGCTGGTTAGATCCTGTCCTGGCTGGCGTGATTGTCCTGATTGTTGTAATCAGTGGCTGGCAGTTACTCAATCGGCAACTCCCCTCCTTGATGCAACAAGTGGCAATCGCACCAGAGGCATTAGCCGCTGCCGTACACCAGGTCGAAGGCATCCTGCACTGTTATGCGATTCAATCCCGTGGTCTGGTGGGTCGGCTGGTGTATATCGAAATGCGGCTGATTTTGCATCCAGAATGCATGACTGTAGCCTCAACTATCCTGGCGCGGGTAGAACGAGTCATTTGCCAACAGTTTGGCCCAGTCAAGGTGGTTTTGCATGTGGAGAGCAATCATCTCACCAGGGATTCCCAATCATCGTAAATGCAGACCAGTAGTAAGGATGGGAGAGTTGGGTGTCTTGCAGGCCGGGTATGTCTGCTGGTAAGGGAATTCCGGTCGGTGTCACACCGCGAATTTGTTTGTTGTCTATGTATCCCTGGCCCCGCAGCATTGCCAATTTGGCCTGCCGCAGGGCTTCCACCTTGATGGGAGCCGTTCGCAAATCTTTGTAAAAGCGGGTAATCAGTGCTGCAGTTGCCACATCATTGACAGCCCAGAGGCTGGTCAGGGCGGTTTTGACACCAGACTGCACCGCTAATCCACCAAATCCCAGTTCGGCTTCACGATCGCCCAAGGCGGTATCACAGGCACTCAGAACTAAGAGTTCTACTTGTGGATCGTTCCATCCCAGTTGCCGGATTTGATCTAGTCGCAACCGATCGTCCCAGAGTTGAACGTAGGAATTATTGACTTTTCCAGGCAAAAAGTCGGCATGGGTCGCTAGGTGAATGATTCCATAGAGACGATTCTGGCGAGCGGTTTTTAGGGTTTCCAGGGTAGCGTTTTCATTTAAAAATGAAGTTCCTGACCAGATTTGCTGCACCAGGGTAGACACTTCCACCAGGACGGAGGGCAGAGGCGGCTGAGCCTGGGTACTTTCAGAAATGCCCAAGGTCAGCAGTTTGGCATCGCGAATATCCCGGTAGCGAGTATCGGTGAGACTAAGACTGGGCATCAGACCCACGCTACAGTCCTCAATCAAAAACTTCTGGCCATCCTGGAGGGCCGCAACGGGTAGCGATCGTAATCCCGTATCCATCAAAAACACGAGATTATTAATCTGTCGGGCCTGCAACTCTGCTTTCACGGGAGCCACTAACCACTGATAAAGTTGCTGTGCCTGTGGTAGATAGCTGGTTGTGCGAAGCTTGCGCGGATCCGACACTTCTAGACGAAACTCCTGGGCCAAAGGCATCACCTGCTCACGAGTTGCCTCCGGGATGCGGTGTCGGATGGCATTTCCCTTAGCGGTTACTACCAGCAGTTCGAGTTGATCAGTGGCTCGCTCCGTACTGGTCTGCAAGTCATTAAGGCTCTTAACCGCATAAAAGCTGTCTCTGGCTGTTAAGGATGCAGGCACAAAACTGACGTAGATAAAAGCAGGTTTCGCTCCCGTATCCCGTTCGATCGCCTGGGCAATCTCTCGTTGCTCATCGATCGACCTGCCGCGAGTAATCGGGAGTCCCAGGTACCCTTCAAAGGCAACTGTAAAGCGCTCTTCGGGAGTATCAGGTGAATGGTAACTGGAGGCAAAACCGCTACTACCGACGGTGGGTTCAGGATATTACAACTGGTCAAGACACAGGGATTTGGTACAGTTGGGGTTGCTGGTGGAATGGATTCTTCGGGTGGAATGGGAGCGGCGGTGACGTTGATGCCGATCGTCTGTGGAGCAGAGGTTGAAATAATGTCATCAACGGTAAGGGCGAACGCAGTCGCTAAAAATCCTTGAAAATCAGGAGGAGGGGTGAATTCTAAGGTGGCACCAGTGGGAATGAGGTTTCCGGGATTGACGGTTGCCCCATTGATTTTGAAGGTTGCCCCCGGAACGATCGCTGCCAATCGCACGAACAGAGGACTGTCGGCATTCAAATCAACCAGGGAAAGCCCCAAAGAAGCTACCGAAAAGCTGATGGGTGTGTTGACTGACGTACTGGGCAAGGCAGGTACAGCAGCGATCGTGGGTGGCGTATTGGTGAAGCTAATCTGAATCGACCCTCCAGCGGAAATAAAGGGACTGGCGGCGAAAGGAAACACCTGTCCCCCAGAAATGCTTTCGCCACCGGTATTAATCGCAAAGTTTGTGCCATTGCCGGTACTGGCTCCATTGCTATCCACAATTAAGGGCTGGTTCGCTGGCCCACCGTCATGGGTAATGCTGATCGAACCATTGCTACCTCCGGCTACCCCATTAGTCACAATGGTATTGCCAGGAGCCGTCGTGACTTGTCCGGTTCCCGTCACTCGCCCTGTGGCTGAAATGGTGACATTGCCTCCATTGGCCGCAGCCGGAGCCAGACTAAAGCCTCCACGGGTATCAATGCTTTGAAATTGAATGTCTCCACCATTGCTGTTTGTGGCGAGGCTGACTAAACCACCAGAAACTGCATTAGAAAAGCCTGCAGCAATGGTTGAAGCAATATTCCCAACAGAGATAGTTCCTGCTGTACTGGTCACCTGGATGGTACCACCAGAAGGTTGCGGGCCAACGACGTTGTAACCATTACCAATCAGGTCAGTGGTGGTAATGTTTCCCGTGGCAGTTAAGGTGATGTTGCCTCCACTAGCTGTCACTCCAGTAAGGGCTGAGGTATTGATAGCACCAAGCGTCAGGCTGCCTTCCGTGAAAGTAATATTTCTGGCAGGAGCGCTAATGACAGTTACTGGATTCATCGTAATCGGACCACCGGCACTGAACTCGATCGTCCCGCCTGGGCCATTTGCAAAGTTGAATATACCAATGGCTGAATCAAACGTAATGCTATTGGTAGCCCGGATGATGATGTTGGTGGCAGCCGGTAAGATTTGCAACTGGTTCTGCAAAATAGTAGTGGGGCCAAGATCTGCAAACAGCACCTGACCTGTAAACCCAACGGCAGGCCCACCCGCCGCGATGAAAATATCTGCTGGGTCTAACAGCAAGGTTCCCGGATTGCCATTGGCAGCGATGGTATCTAATGTGCCCCGATATTGCAGGTTTTCCTTCCCAGATACTTCCACCAGTCCCCCATCTCCGCTGACGGTTCCCCCACGGGCCGTAATTGTGCCCTGAAAAACGGTGGATTGATCTGCCCAAACGATTGCCCTGCCCCCATTACCCTGGGTCATTGCATCTACCCGAATCGTCGAGTCGTTACTCACAAAGGTCTGACTGGCATTTGGTAACGAACCCCATCCCTGATAGTTGCCGCCAATTTGGACAGTGCCACCGCCGCTAGCCCCAGAGGCATCCACCGTGGCCCCCACTAACCCGACTCGACTGCCCACTACGGCAATGGTTCCTCCCATTTGACCTGTGGCATTTAGAGAGCCAGCGGCGATCGCGGTGCCTGCGGTGGTGGGGATGGTGATGTTCGATCCCGTTAAGCGAACAGTGCCGTCTGGGTTTAGGGTCAATCCAGTAGCGCTGCTTAAGTTTCCTCCGGTGAGCAGTTGGGGAAGGGAGAGGGGTGAGGATTGAGGATCGGGGATCGGGGATTGGGGATTGGGGGTTGCAATTCCAGGCTGAGGAGGTTGCCCGGTTGGGCGAAGCGAACCAGGGTAGAGCCAGGAACGGCAGCAACGAGAATCTGTTCTCCTGGAGCAGACAGGGTGCCAGTGTTGACGACTGTTCCACCTAACAGAGCTAAAGATTGTCCAGATGGCACACTGAGGCTGCCCGCATTGACGATCGCACCCGGTTGAGGATGCATGAAGATCAGGCGATCGGGATTACCCGTTAAAGCGGCGTAGGCATTTGCACCAGCAGCATTGAACTGACCACTGGCAAATCCAATACTGTTAGCCGTTGTTGCCATGAACGAGGCAGGCACATTTAAACTGGCATTGGCACCAAAAATAATCCCGGCAGGATTGAGCAGAAACAGGTTTGGCGTGCCTCCTGAAATTTGAACCTGGCCATCAATCACTGAAGGAGTATTACCCACTACCCGTCCCAAAATGTTTTGCAACTGGGGTTCGGCCAGGAAGTTGGCAATTTGCCCCGGAGACAGCCCAAATTGTTGAAAGCTATGAAACAGGTTCGCTCCGGCCCGAGTGCCTCCTGTGATATTAAATTGATTGCCTACCGGAGTGACAATTGTATTGGTGCCATCATTAGCCGGAGCGATCGCTTGAGCCTCAACCTTTCCAGCATTCAAGGTCGCCAGCAACGGCAAGAAAGCCATCCATGCCAATTGCCGCAGAATAAACCGTCCAGTCGATATATCCACATCAAGCTGATGAGTATTGGCCATGCCCCGTCGCTGAAGTACCCACAAAACAACAGCACGGGATCGGAGAGTTTGTTCCAGTCGGAGTTGTTGGGAAGCGTTATGAGAATAGTTGCGGTAATAGTACAGCGGTTGTGGGAGATGATGAATTTGGGTGACTTCAGATAACCGCAGGCAAAGATCGTAGTCTTCTACAAAGTTAAGGGAGCGAGCGACCCCGCCCACATGGTCATACAGCGATCGCCGCAACAGCCGGAAATGAAACGTCATAAAGTCCACCAGCAGCCGCTCTGGCGAGTAAGGAATGCGACAGCGGTGACCATAGCCCAAAATCTGCCCCTGTTGATTGACATCGAAATAGTCGGTATAGACCATGCCGATTGCGCGGTTGGTTGCCAAAACCTCTACCAAGTTTCAGCAGGGTTGGCTGCCAGTTCTGGGCGCGATCTCTGGCATTCTCGTTGCCGTTGGAATTGGCCTGTTGCTCTTTGAGTTGGGAGTCAAAATTAATCTGCGGTTGTTCTTTCAGGTGATGGGGATTTTCCTACTGCTGATCGTGGCGGGACTGGTTGTGTCTGCCCTGGCTCATCTGGATGCCGCTCTCACCTATCTCACTCAAATCCAGCCAGCGGCCTCAATCTGTTTTACCAATCCCTCAGCGCCAAACGCTACTTGTCTGCTGGGGCCACTCCTGCTCGATACCCACAGAGTTCTGCCCGAACGTCAGTTTCCCGACATCGTTTTACACACTCTGTTTGGCTACGAAGATCAACTCTATTTAGTAGAAGCGATCGCCTATGTGTCGTTTCTGGCGATCGTGGGCAGTTTGTATTTACGTAGTCTGACAGGCTGGAAAGCGACCAGCGCGAGCAAGCTGCAAAACTCAGGATAAATAAATTACTGGCATCCTTGAGGAGTATTTTGGACGTGAAATTAAAGACACGACAATTGGCTGTGCTTCCCCTGCTGATCTTGCTAATAGAAGCATGGCCTGCACCCATTCAGGCTATGCCTGTCTCTTTTTCCTCCAGATTAGTTGCAGCTTCTCAGGGACAAAGCAGCACTGCGGCTAAAATTCGGCAATATCTGGAGCAGTTTGGTGGCAGCTACACCAAGGTTTCTGATACGACATGGACGATTCCCTATCAGGGTAAATCCTGGAAAAGCTACGACGTGTATGTGAGTACCATTCCTAATTCCGACTTAGTCTTAATTGGGGTACCAGTAGCTGCCAAAAAGAATCTGAAACCATCTCAGGATCTGTATCTGAAATTGCTGAAGTACAACAATACAGTAGACAGCGTAAAAGTTGGAATTGATGACGATGGTGATCTGTTCTTGCGGGCAGATGTGAACGGGCGCACGATGGATTTCCAGGAATTTAAGGAGATTGTAGAACAGGTGGCAGCGGCTACTGATGAATTGCACAGTCAGATCAAATCCGCGATCGTTCCAGAATAATCATCGATGTCACTGCGATCGCCTCTGATGAGTGGGTAATGAGTACAGAGATTTCACTCATTTGACAGAATACGGTTAAGGGAAGATTAAAGCTTCTTCTAGATAAACAGTCTGATTGGAATATATTGGAATATAGTGGAATATATAGGTTAAATTTAGGTTAAAAAGAAGGGAGCAATCCAACTCTTTGACCCATGTTCTACTAGGTGGCTTCGTGTGTATGCCCTATAACTTCTGGTAAATCGGTGTTTTAGCAAAAAGGAGAGATTTAAAATGGGCAAGGAAAGCTTTCTTTTTCCCCGCGCTCGCTATCGGGGACAGGTCAAGCCAGAAAACCTGCTCTTCAACGCCAATTTACAAAAGTTTTCCCAGCGTGTTAGTTACATTTCCAGTCTGGAAACCAACGGTAAAATCTCTCCAGAGCAGTCTTACCAGCAAATCAAGGCTCTATGGGAAGAGCTAAAACACAGCCACAAACAACTTGCCATTGGCCAGTCTTCTTTTAATGAGGATGGCCAGGAGTAGCTTGGCGAAACTGGTAATTTTTAAAGTCATCACTTAATCACCCTGGCGACTGAAGTCGCGGCTATACCAAGAAAACCTGCCGACGCCGGTTACTGAAAGCCTTGATTTTGTTGAGTCTGAGTCGGCAAACCTTGTTGGTGTAGTCGCGGTTTTAACTGCCAGATACTTTTCAAATGTCCTCTCACGGCCTGCGCTGACACTCCCTAGAATCATTCAACTATAACTGAACCCATCAGACCAATTCGGTGAACTGCTCAATGGGCAATTCGCACAGACCAGATGTAAGTATCTGGGTAACGTGCTAACACGCTGATCTGAAGCATTGAGACCGTCTTGAGCAACTTCAAATGCCCCAGTTTCAATATGGCTTTCCTGTATGAGTCAGATTTTTATGGGTGGACACAGAAGCAAAGGCAGTTGTTGCGATCGCATCAGTGGGAACAGGTAAACATCGAAAGGCTGGTTAAGTAAAACAGCCGTGTTAGGTGTCATCAGGAATATCAACGATTGTTAAACTTGAAGCTTGTAGGCATTGTCCAAGATAATGTCTACACACTGGCAGGCTGTAAGATATTGTTATACTACAAATACTACAATTCCTTGCAAATACTACAACCACTTGTATTCCCTAGAAAACCAATCTCCTAACATGGCTGCAACAGAACCCGGATCGTACAAAGACACTGTTAACCTTCCCAAGACCCAGTTTGATATGCGGGCGAATGCTGTCAAACGGGAACCAGAGATTCAGAAGTTTTGGAAAGAGTATCAGATTTACGATCGCCTGTCACAGCATAATCCCGGTGAAGTGTTCGTGCTGCACGATGGGCCACCCTACGCTAATGGTTCCCTGCACATGGGTCATGCCATGAATAAGATCCTCAAGGACATTATTAATAAATATCGGCTGTTGCAAGGGCGAAAAGTTCGCTATGTGCCTGGCTGGGATTGTCATGGATTGCCCATTGAATTGAAAGTGTTGCAAGCTATGAAGCCAGAGCAACGACGGGAACTCACCCCGTTAAGCCTGCGGCAGAAAGCGAAGGAATTTGCCCTGAAAACGGTGGATGAGCAACGAGCCAGTTTCCAACGCTATGGCATATGGGGCGATTGGGAGCATCCCTATCTGACCCTGAATCCCGCCTATGAAGCGGCACAAATTGGCGTGTTTGGGCAAATGGTGACAAAGGGCTACATCTACCGAGGCCGCAAACCTGTCCACTGGAGTCCCAGTTCTAAAACGGCACTGGCAGAAGCAGAACTGGAATATCCTGAAGGCCACACCTCGCGATCGCTCTATGCCGCCTTTGAAGTCACTAACCTGCCTCCCGCATTGCAGGCTCCCCTGGATCCGTTTCTAGGTGAACTGGGAGTCGCAATCTGGACAACGACCCCCTGGACTATTCCAGCCAATTTAGCCGTCAGTGTCAATCCGGAGTTGGTCTACGCCGTGGTGGAAGTTGGCCCTGAACTGGCAACACTAAAAACCAGAATCGGCCCCATGCGCTACCTGATCGTGGCCAAGGATCTGGTCGATCGCCTCTCGGAAACTCTGGGGACTACTCTCACGGTGCAGGCAACAGTAATGGGCAAGTTGCTGGAACATATCACCTATCGCCATCCCCTGTTCAATCGGGAAAGTAAAGTCGTGATTGGTGGCGATTATGTCACAACCGAGTCTGGAACTGGCCTGGTACACACCGCTCCTGGTCATGGCCAAGAAGACTATCATGTAGGCCTGCGCTATGGACTACCGATCTTTTCCCCCGTAGACGACGACGGCAACTTTACGGAAGAAGCTGGCCCCTTTGCCGGACTGAATGTGCTAGCAGAGGGCAATGGAGCGGTTGTGGCCGCCCTGCAGGAAGCAGGATCTCTCTTGAAAGAAGAGCCTTACGTGCATAAGTATCCCTACGACTGGCGTACCAAAAAACCGACGATCTTCCGAGCGACCGAACAATGGTTTGCTTCTGTAGAAGGATTCCGGGATCAAGCTCTGAAGGCGATCGCCGATGTCACCTGGATTCCGGCACAGGGCGAAAACCGGATCACGCCAATGGTAGCCGAGCGATCGGACTGGTGTATCTCCCGGCAGCGCAGTTGGGGCGTTCCCATTCCCGTGTTTTATGACGAGGAGACGAACGAACCCCTGATGAACGAGGCCACGATCGCCCATGTGCAAGCAATCTTTGCAGAAAAAGGTTCGGATGCCTGGTGGGAACTCTCCGTTGCCGATCTGCTGCCCGAACCCTACCGTAGCAACGGCAAAACCTACCGCAAAGGCACCGATACCATGGATGTCTGGTTTGACTCCGGTTCCTCTTGGGCTGCAGTCCTGGACAGTGCTGAGTTCTCAGTTTTAAGTTCTCAGTCGGAAGAAAACTCAAAACTCAAAACTCAAAACTCAAAACTTAAATATCCTGCCGATATGTATCTGGAGGGATCGGATCAGCATCGGGGCTGGTTCCAATCCAGTTTGCTGACCAGCGTAGCGGTAAATGGTCATGCTCCCTATAAGATCGTCCTCACTCACGGCTTTGCGCTGGATGAACAGGGTCGCAAGATGAGTAAGTCGTTGGGCAATGTAGTGGATCCAGCGATCATCATTAATGGAGGCAAGAATCAGAAAGAGGAGCCTCCCTACGGAGCCGATGTATTGCGGTTATGGGTGTCCTCTGTCGATTACACTTCCGATGTACTGATCGGCAAAAATATCCTGAAACAGTTGGGCGACGTGCGCGGCAAAATTCGCAACACGGCTCGCTTCCTGCTGGGCAATTTGCATGACTTTGATCCGGCTCAGAATGCTGCGCCTTATGAGCAGTTGCCGGAACTCGATCGCTATATGCTGCACCGAATCACCGAAGTCTTTCAGGATGTGACCGAGGCGTTTGATACTTTCCAGTTCTACCGCTTCTTTCAGACGGTGCAGAATTTCTGTGTGGTGGATCTGTCCAACTTCTATCTGGATATTGCCAAGGATCGATTGTACATCAGTGCGCCTGACTCTCCCCGTCGCCGCAGTTGCCAGACCGTGATGTGGATTGCTCTGGAAAATCTGGCACGGGCGATCGCCCCCGTTCTCTCCCACCTGGCAGAAGATATCTGGCAATTCCTGCCCTACCCCACCCCCTACAAATCCGTCTTTGAGGCAGGTTGGGTAAAGCTGGAAGACCAGTGGCTTCAACCCAAACTGGCCACCAAATGGGAACAACTGCGCGACATCCGCACCGAAGTCAACAAAGTGATGGAAAAAGCGCGGGCGGATAAGGCGATCGGCTCTTCTTTAGAAGCCAAACTGCTGCTGGCTGTTGCGGATTCTAACCTGCGAAAAGTGCTGCAAGAATTAAATGACGAACTTCGCTACCTCTTCCTCACCTCGCAAGTAGAAGTACTGGATGCGGTTGAAAAACTGGCGGATGCAAAGTACAGTGCTGAAACGGAAACCGTAAGTATTGGAGTAGTGAAAGCAGACGGCAAGAAGTGCGATCGCTGCTGGAACTACTCCACCTTTGTGGGTCAATCCAAGGAACATCCGTTGCTCTGCGAACGCTGCATTTCGGCACTGGAGGGCAACTTCTAAACGCTCATGGTACAAACTCTGGCAATCACTGAAGCGGTGACCACCCTAGTAGGGCTTGAGTGAGTGGATGGTTGGACAATTCAGCCGTGCGCCCCTCGGTCAGAGTTTGCTGTAACATGTCTGCGAAGTTGTTGAATACAGTTTGAGTATTCGGATGATCCTCGCCTAAGCGGCTAAACAGAATGCCCAATGCTTGCACATACAGCGGTTCAGCCTCACTGTTGCTGCCAGGTTGGCCGGTCTGGTGATGGCAGCGATCGCCTCATCAAAGAATCTGTGATAGAAACCGTTGCGATCGCTCTTGTTGGGGACTGGTAAAAAACTCAGTGGGTGGGGCGATTTCTACGATTTGTCCATCGGCCATTAAGACCACGCGATCGCCCACCTCACGGGCAAATCCCACTTCATGGGTCACGACTACCATCGTCATCCCCGATTGGGCTAAGGACTGCATCACATCCAGCACTTCCCGCACCATTTCTGGATCCAGGGCTGAAGTCGGTTCATCAAACAGCATGATTTTGGGTTGCATGGCCAGGGCACGGGCGATCGCGACTCGCTGCTGTTGTCCGCCAGACAGTTGACCGGGATACTTGTGAGCCTGTTCTAAAATGCCGACTCGTTCCAGTAACTGCATTGCCACTTCCTGGGCCTGTCCCTGCTTCCACTTCCGCACCCAGCGGGGAGCCAGCATGATATTTTCCAGTACCGTCAGATGGGGAAATAGATTGAATTGCTGAAACACCATCCCCACTTCCTGCCGGATTGCTTCAATATTCCGCAAATCCTGCGACAGTTCAATCCCATCAATCAGAATTCGGCCCTGCTGATAGTCTTCCAGAGCATTGAAGGTGCGGATAAAGGTGGATTTCCCAGAACCGGATGGCCCCATGATCACAACAACTTCTCCGCGCTGGACGGTGAGGCTGACTCCCTGCAAAACATGAAACTTGCCATACCACTTATGAACGTCTTCAGCGATGATGATCGGTTGGGTCGGGTTGGTGGACATGGGGTTGGAGTGGGAGTAGAGAGTAGGGAAGATAAGGAGGGTGGGAGAGTGGGAGAAGGGTGCCCGTCTCTAGTCATTTGGTATGGGTGATATGCTTATCTGTTGCGAGCGGGGTGTTCCAGGCGTTTACTGACGGTGGACATGGTGTAGCAGAATATCCAATACAATAGCCCGACAAACAGGTAAACTTCTGCATAGCGACCCAGAAATTGGGGTTGCGCCAGCACCGATCGCGCTATCCCGGTAAGTTCCACCAGGGCAAAGAGGGCGAGCAGTGAGGTGTCTTTAAACAGGGAAATGAATTGACCGACGATCGCTGGGACGGCAATCCGGAGGGCTTGCGGCAGCACGATTAAGGACAGGGTGAGGGAAGTATTCAGTCCCAGTGCTTGCGCGGCTTCGGTTTGGCCTCGGGGAATCGCCTGTAGGCCACCGCGCACATTTTCGGCCAGGTAGGCAGCATTGAACAGGACGAGTCCCGCGATCGCCCGCACAATCCGGTCAATATTTGGCTGTCCCGGCAAGACCAGCGGCAGCATTACCTGAGCCATAAACAAAATGCCAATTAACGGTAAACCGCGAATCAGTTCAATATAGGTGGTACAAAATCCTTTCAGGACAGGTAAGGTACTCTGTCGTCCTAGGGCCAGCAACACCCCCAGGGGAAAGGCCAGCACAATACTAGCGATCGACACCAACAACGTCAGCATCAACCCACCCCAGAGACTGGTCGGCACCCGACTTAGCCCCACTCCCCCGCCAATCAACCACAAACCCACCACTAGGCTGACAGGAACCAGCATCAGGGGCAGACGTTGAAACAACTTTGCACCTTCACTCCTCCACTCCTCCACTCCCCTACTTCCCCGCTCTCTCCTCTCCTGCTTTCTTCGTTTCCCTACCGCCTGCCAGATGCCATATCCCACCCATGCCAGGACGATCGCCAGCACAATCCACAAACGCCATACCTGATCCTGGGGATAGCGTCCGACAAAAAATAACCGGAGGTTATTGGTAACAACTGCCCATTGCGCCTGAGTGAATATCCAACCAGCACATCGGGGGATGCCCTGCACCAATAGCCACAGACACACCAGCGTTAGCAGACTGTTAAACCAGCCGTCGAACAGGTTTTTGCGCAGCCAGCGAAGAAGACTGGATGGGATTCGGTTGGCAGGAAAGGGTTGATCGCGAGGAACCATATCAGCGTTCTACCAGTTGCACACGGCGATTATAAAGATTCAGGAGCAGAGAAATGGTGAGGCTAATGGTCAGGTAAGCGACAGAAATCAGGATCATCACTTCCACGGCCCGTCCAGTCTGGTTGAAGGTGGTCGAGGCAACGGCATACAGATCGGGGAAACCGACGGCGATCGCTAAACTGGAATTTTTCGCCAGATTCAAATACTGATTCCCCAGCGGTGGAATGATCGCCCGGAGTGCCTGCGGGAGAATCACCAATCGCATCGTCAAGTTAGGTCTGAGGCCGAGCGATCGGGCTGCTTCCCACTGGCCTTTGGGAACAGACTGAATCCCACCCCGGACAATTTCAGCAATGAAGGTGCCGGTGTAGATGGCCAAGCCCAGCAGTAGGGCGGAAAATTCGGGGGTGAGCCGCCAGCCTCCCGGTAAGGCAATGCCACCATTGCTGAAGCTGAATCCCAACCATTGCACGGGGTTATCTGGTTTCGGCAGGCTCAGAAACACGGCGAAATACCAGAAGAAAAGCTGCAGCAACAGGGGAGTATTTCGCAGCACTTCTACATAGACCAGCGCCAGATGCCGCACCAGCCAGTTATTCGACAGTCGCACAATTCCCGCAATCAGACCGATGACCGTGGCCAGCCCGATTCCGGTAATAATCACACTCAGCGAGTTGACCAATCCCACCAGCAATGCTTGTCCGTAGGTGTCTGAGGATTGGTAGGGAATCAGACTTTCGCCGATCGTAAATCCGGCCTGAGAGCGGAGAAAGCCAAATCCCAGCCCCAATCCCAATCGCTGCAAGTTGCGGGTGAGGTTAATCCAGAGAAAACTCAGGAGGGCAATTACACAAACGACCGCGATCGCCTGTCCGACAAAGCGCCAGAACTGTACCGTCCGCCAGATTGAAGGAGTTGAGGTTGGACCGTTCACAATTCACCTGGCTCAATATTAAGCCTCGGTGGGTGCTTCACCAAAAACTTGATTGAAGACCTTTTCCACCTTGTAGCCAGAGTCGATCGACTCCAGGGGATCCTTCCGCAAGCGATGGCGCAAACACAGGGTTATGACTCGGCGAATATCATTGACGGTGACTTCAGTCCGACCTTCAAAGGCAGCCAGCGCTTTCGCGGCCCGATTGGTGACAATATCTCCCCGCAAGCCATCCACATCTAAGTCGGCACAAACCTGGGAAATTTTGACTCGCAGATCGGGATCGATCGTAACCTGCCGGAGTCGGACCTGAGCATCCACCAGTTTTTGCCGCATTTCATTTTGCTGCGCCTGATAGCGTTCCAGAAAAGCCTGGGGATCCTGGTCAAATTCGGTACGTTGCTCAACGATTTGTACCCGTAAGGCTGGCTCTTTCACGGTATGAATCTCCGCGTGCATCCCAAAGCGATCGAGCAACTGAGGCCGCAATTCACCCTCTTCTGGGTTGCCAGAACCGACCAGCACAAAGCGAGCCGGATGACGCACAGAAATGCCCTCCCGTTCCACCGTGTTCCAGCCAGAGGCCGCAGAATCGAGCAGCACATCCACTAGGTGATCATCCAGCAGGTTTACCTCGTCCACGTAGAGAATGCCCCGGTTCACCTTTGCCAGCAGACCCGGTTCAAAGGCCTTTACCCCTTCTGAGAGGGCCTTTTCAATATCGATCGTGCCGCACACCCGATCTTCCGTTGCCCCCAGAGGCAAATCCACCATCGGCACTTTTTTCAGCGCGATCGGCAAATCCACGCCTTGGGCCACCTGTTGCCGTACCTCATCGCCCATCAGTTCCGGGTCGCGGGGGTGACTGTTGAAGGGATCATCGGCCACAACTTCAATTTCTGGTAGCAGATCCGCCAAGGCACGAATGGTTGTCGTCTTGCCCGTGCCGCGATCGCCCATAATCATCACACCCCCAATCTTGGGATCAATCACATTCAGCAAGAGGGCCAGTTTCATTTCTTCCTGACCAACAATTGCCGTAAAGGGAAAGACGGGCCGCTGCCGCACAGCCGCAGCCGTGTGAACAGACCGACCATTTTCAGTAGAAATTACGTTCGCAGTGGGACTCACGGGCTTACCTGAAGAACTGGACAGTAGAGTGCGATCGCCTGCAAAAACTAACCTCCAACTATTCCTGTAGCTTTTGCACACAATCATAAGAACTGCTCTTCATTGTGCCACATAGACCCTACCGATTTGACCTCTGAAATGGAGTGCTCTACTGAATTAGAAAAGTATCCGGCGGTTCTAGGGTGCTAATTCCTCATCCCCCATCCCCACCTGATCCAAATCTGCCTGGCGTGCGTATCCCTGAGAACAACGAGTGAAGTAACTCATATATCCATTCAGAAGGTAGGATTCAGTATGCGAAACGTGGCAATTATTGGGGCGGGTTAGGCTGGACTGGTGCTGGGCTTTGGTTTACTGGAAGCTGGTTACAGCGTGACGCTGTTTTCCGATCGTACCCCTGAAGCAATGCTGCATGGAAAACCCACTGGATTAGCCGTTTTGTTTGACCCAGCCCTCCAGATTGAACGGCATCTGGGACTGAACTTTTGGGAACCCTCCTTTTCCGGGTGTCACAACCTGCATACCCGTGTTTCTGGCCCCGATGGAAATCCGGCTCTCACCTTATCCTTCAATCTGGATCGGCCCTGGCAAGCGATTGATCAGCGGCTGAAATTTTCCCGATGGATGCAGGAGTTTGTGCATCAGGGAGGCAAATTGGTGGTTCAGGAAATGACTCTCCCTGATTTGGAGTACTGTGCCCAAGCTTATGATCTGGTCGTTGTCGCAGCAGGTAAGGGTCCTCTTTCCGCCCTCTTCCAGCGGGATGCTCAACGTTCGACTCACAAAAACCCCGCCCGCCGACTGGCTGGAGGCATCTTCACCGGATTGAGCAGTCACTCTACTGATTCCCATATCTTCCAGCAAATGATTCTGCCTGGAGTTGGCGAAATTTTCCACCAGCCTTTTCCCCTGGTTCTTTATTCCTGAAGCAACCCAGAATTACCTGGTTCGGAGAAATGCTCCCAAACCAGAGATGAATTTGCAGAGTGAAGAACTGATCGCCGCCTAACGGTCTGGTGACATTTCCTGCCCTCCCTTTTGGGAATGCCCTAACCAATCCTAAAAATCTCTATCGAAGCGATAAAATTGGACGAGGAAAAAGGCTTTTAGCAGAAGGGCGGGTACATAATCTGATGAGCAGCAAAAATTTTCAGGGGGTTCTGCTTTCTGTCTCTTCCCTTGCGATCGGAATGCTGATGTTAATGGTCGGCCCTCCAGCATTTGCAGGGCAGCAGATTAAGAAAGCTGGCCCCCACTTTGAAGGTACAAACACTGCTAAGGTAACAGATCCAACTGACTCTCGCACCAAGGCAGAGGTTGGCATTAATGAGTGGTTCGATCAAGAAAGAGTCGTATTGCTCACTGGGGAAATTCATCTAGGTCTGGCAGAATCAGTCATTGCCGATTGCTTTACCTCGATCGCAAATCACCCGGAAAAGACATTTATCTCTACATCAACTCTTCTGGCGGAGACATTACCGCAGGTTTGGCCATCTACGACACCATTCGTTCTTTGCAATCCGATGTTGTAACCGTTGGCTTGGGAGAGGCCAGTTCGATGGCCAGCATTTTGTTAGCCAGTGGCACCAAAGGAAAGCGGGTTGCTTCACCCCACACACGCATTATGATTCATCAACCATGGAGCGGTGTTACAGAGCGAGCCAGTGATATTGCGATCGAAGCGAAGGAAATTTTGTACCTCCGGAGCTTACTTAATCGTCTGCTCAGTGAAATGACTGGACAGCCCTTGAAACGGATTGAAGTGGATACCGATCGTGATTTTTATATGTTTGCCTAGGAAGCGAAAGCCTATGGCATCGTGGATCAAACCATCAATCAGTTGCCCTCCGCAACCCGTCCCCTCAAGTAGAAACGTCTTCGTCAAAACGCCTTTACCACCCATTACCCCATCAACCCATTCCCCCCATGAAGTTCCTGTAAAGCGATACGAAGTGACCGCCACAGGGCATATTGAAAAAGCAAGATCAAAGAGACTCAGTCTTTTCAGGTAAACGACGTTAGCACGTAGGGGGAAACGAGACTGTGCAAGCGATGAAACAACAGCAAATCATGGGATTTTTTATCGAGGAAGCGAAAGAACACCTCGATACGATCGAACAGGGCTTACTGGATTTACAGGCCACGCTGGCCGATGCTGAGCAGTTAAATGAGTTGTTTCGGGCAGCTCATTCCATCAAGGGGGGCGCGGCGATGTTGGGATTTGACAGCATTCATCGCGTGGCTCACCATCTAGAGGATTGTTTCAAAATTCTGAAAGAGAATTCCGTGCGGCCCGATCGCCAGCTTGAAGATCTGTTTCTTAAGGGATTTGATGCTTTAAAGGAACTGGTGGAAGCTCTGCAATCGCCCTATGGATTCCAGGAAGCTCAGGCTGCAGAGATTATAAAAACCTCACAACCGGTCTTCTCTAACTTACAGACCTACTTAAATCGACTCATAGAAGCTGGCAAAGGGGCGGCTACCCAGAAGCCAGTGGCTACCAATTCAGCCAAACTGAGCGCAGAAGTTCCCGCCTTCATCCATGCAGTCCTCAAGAAAATGCTGCAGTTGTTCAAGCAAGGCGATACTCCAGTCACCCGTCAGCAACTCACTCTGTTATGTGGGCGGTTAGAGGCATTGAGTCCGGCAACGGAGTGGCGGGGAATGCTGCAATGTGCGAAAGAGGCGATCGGAAATTCTCAAAACTCCTACGCTGCTCTGGCTCCCGTCATCATCAAGGAACTTAAGCAGGCTGGAGATTTACTGGTAGCAGGTCGTCCAGGGGAAGTAATCGCCAGTACCACTCTACAGAAATTGGCTGGAGGGTTTAATCCCCTACCTAACCTCATTCCTCCGTCTGCTACGCCAGTTCCGCTACCGATTCAACCTCCGATTCAATCTGCAGTGCGTCCGGCAGAGTTATCTGTCAGTCATAGTCGCGCCAATCAAACCACGATTCCTTTAGAGCCACGGGCAGCAGCCAGGGTTTTGCTGGACACCTTTAACAAGGAACAATTGATCGAACTGGCAGACTTTATTATGAAAGCGATTCAGTAAAGGTTGTCATTGATCATTCGTCGCCAGTTATTTACTGCCAAGCGTGGTAAATCCAATACCAATCAGAAGGCAATCCAAACCATGAAAAGGGGGAGAATGATTCTCCCCTTAATTGTTTGATCCACATACAAAAAGATCGCGTAAAAGCGCTTTCTAATAAGCCAACCCCATGCTGCGGGTTGTTTCTGCTCCCAGATAAACACGAATGCTTAAGAAGTCGGTAGGGCAAGCCGTTTCGCAACGTTTGCAACCTACACAGTCTTCTGTTCTAGGAGAAGAAGCAATTTGAGCTGCTTTGCATCCGTCCCAGGGAACCATCTCTAGGACGTCAGTGGGGCAAGCCCGGACGCACTGGGTGCAACCAATGCAGGTGTCATAAATTTTGACGGTATGAGACATGTTATTAAAGGCTCCAATGATTGCTTGACACTTCGCAATATTTATCAGCCCGTCGATTTAACAGCGCATTTGCCGTCAAACCTTTGGATCAAGGCTAAGTTTACCCTACCCTTGAAGGCACTCTCAGCAAAAGGGCGCAAAAGTTTAAACAACGTAATAGTGTTGAAAGCCTTACGTGGAAGTAAAGAAAGGAAAGCAACAAAATTAAGTGGGATGTACTTGATATGGCAACTGCAACCGTTTTGAAATTCATGTAGAAGACTGCTGAAGATGGAAACCCTACGCCAACAGTTGGAAGCGTTGCTGGGGGTCGGAGATGGCAATATCAGTACTGAAGCCGAATTAGATCCAGCGGAATCGGCAGCGCTTAAAGGAGAACGAGCACCAGTTGTCGCCGATTTTGCGGCTAAGAATGGCTACCTATTTTCAGTGGATGAACTCATCAAGGTGGTTGATGCGTTCTAGAAGCACCAATCTGGCGAGATAACCGATAAGGATTTCGCAGACCTGATCGGCTTTTCCCTGACCGAAAAAGATGGTAGCGGTGGAGTCTTGGGCGTTTCTAAGGTGAAGAAGTGGTTTCTAAAGACCTACCTGGGCATTGAGTAAGCAGGTATTGGTCATTCGTCATTTGTCCCTTGTCAGATGATGGTGCAATGACAAATGACGAATGACAGGCCTGACCCGAAGTTTTATACCCCTAATTTAGTCAATACGGAATGGGTGGGGACGATGTGACGATCGAGTCCCAACTCTTGAGAACTGATCCCCAATGCTAAGGCAATCAACTGAGGTAAATGAAGAATGGGTAAGCCCAGACGATCGCCGATTGCCTTTTCCACCTCTGGCTGACGGGCATCTAAATTGAGGTGACACAGGGGGCAGGGAGTAACGATGCAATCTGCGCCTGCCGCGATCGCCGCTTGAATATGTTTACCTGCAATCTGAAATGCCTGCTCCGTGGCATAACTAGAGAGCGGCCAGCCACAACACTGGGTGCGTCCCTGGTACTCAACGGGAGTGGCTCCAACTGCACGAAAGACACTTTCCATTGATTGCGGATTGTAGGGATCGTCGAAGGGCAAATGATCTTGAACCCGCAACAGATAGCAACCATAAAAGGCCGCGCAGTTCAGCCCTTCCAGTTTTCGGGTAACTTTCTCCTGTAAAGCCTGCAGTCCATAGTCTCCTACCAAGGCCCAAAGCAGATGTTTGACTTCCGTGGTACCCCTGTAAGGGGAACAACCTTCCTGTTGCAGCAAGTCATTCACCTGCTCCACATAAGTGGGATTCCGCTGTTGAGCTTGTTTCAGACGTTCGTCTACATGCCCAATCACACCCTGACAGGTACTGCAGTGGGTCAACAGGGGAAGGTTCAATTCTTCCGCCAAGGCAATGTTACGAGCATTGACCGTATCTTCCAGCAGGGTAGAATCTTCTTTAAACGTACCGGAACCACAGCAGGAAGCCTTTTTCAGTTCAATCAGTTCAATTCCCAGGGCTTGGGTTAACTTCTCGGTACTCTGGTACAACTCCCGACAGGCTCCTTGAGCCACACAACCAGGAAAATAGGCATACTTCAAAGATTTTGCGACCATAAGATAAAAACCGCGATGCGCGTTAAAGGATTTTTGCACCACCTCTCCATCATCCCTACCTAAAGAAAGTTTTTCCAAAATTCTTAATCAATTCGTCAGGAAACCAGAAACCCGGTTTCCAAAGGCTGCTTACAGAAAGCAGGATGCCCTGGCGAAAGAAATCGGGTTTCTCGCAAAAAATCCGGTTTCTGGAAAGCGTCTACCTGTGCTACTGAGCGATCGCGCTTTCAGATAATATGTATAGATGCTCAAAAAGGTATAGCGGATAACGAGACTGGAATCAGACTTGTGATCTGCACCTGAGAGCAAATCTGAACAATGGGTATGTAATTACCACTGCATCCAACGAGGGAGTTTATGAGCGAATCAGAAATTTTTGAGAAAGTTCAGAAGATTGTAGCTGAACAATTAGGAGTCGATATTAGTGAGGTAACTCCTCAAGCCAGCTTTGCCAACGACCTGGGGGCTGACTCCCTGGATACAGTTGAACTTGTGATGGCGCTCGAAGAGGAGTTTGAAATTGAAATTCCTGACGAAGCAGCAGAAGAAATCGCTACTGTTCAAGCCGCTGTTGACTATATCAGCAACAAGGTCGCAGCCTCCGCTTAGGGCCTTAGCCTAGGGCTAAGTTTTGAGTTTTAAGTTTTGTTCGTCAAGGGCTTCACCTCAAAACTCAATACCCAGGGGTAGTTATAAATCTTGAGTTTTAAGCTTATTGGTTAAGAACTTCGACTTAAAACTTAGAACTCAATACTTAACACTTATTTTGCGTTCCCGGTATTCCACTTTCTGACGTTGAAATCATGGCAAATGTTGATCGTAAGCGCGTTGTTGTCACTGGACTGGGCGCGATTACACCAATTGGAAACAACCTGACCGAGTATTGGGAAGGGTTAATGAGTGGGCGTAATGGTATTGGCCCGATTACGTTATTTGATGCTTCCCGGCATGACTGTCGGTTTGCTGGGGAAGTCAAAGGTTACGACCCGTTGCTTTACCTGGATCGGAAGGAAGCAAAACGGATGGATCGGTTTGCCCAGTTTGCAGTATCTGCCAGTAAGCAGGCGATCGCAGATGCCCAACTAACAATCAACGACCTGAACGCCGAGCAAATTGGTGTCCTAATTGGGACGGGAATTGGCGGCCTGAAAGTGTTAGAAGACCAGCAGGAAGTGTATCTGACCAAGGGGCCGGATCGCTGTAGCCCGTTCATGATTCCCATGATGATCGCCAATATGGCTGCTGGCTTGACGGCGATTCATTTGGGAGCGAAAGGGCCAAATTCCTGCCCTGTTACAGCCTGCGCGGCTGGCTCCAATGCGATCGGGGATGCCTTTCGTCTGATTCAGCAAGGGTATGCCCAGGCCATGATTTGTGGCGGTACGGAAGCAGCCGTAACTCCCCTTTCCCTGGCTGGATTTGCCGCCTGTAAAGCGCTGTCCACCCGTAACGATGATCCCATCCACGCCAGCCGTCCCTTTGATAAAGACCGGGATGGCTTTGTCATGGGCGAAGGGGTTGGCATTTTGGTACTGGAGTCTCTAGAACATGCCCTCTCACGGGGTGCCCGCATCTATGGCGAAATCGTCGGCTATGGGATGACCTGTGACGCTTATCACATGACTTCCCCGGTACCTGGTGGTGAAGGAGCCGCCAGAGCAATTTCCCTGGCCTTAAAGGATGCCAATATCACCCCAGAGCAGGTGAGTTATATCAATGCTCATGGCACTAGCACTCCTGCTAACGATTCCACTGAAACCGCTGCGATTAAGAAAGCGTTGGGGCAACACGCCTATCAGGTGGCCATTAGTTCAACAAAGTCAATGACGGGCCACCTGCTAGGCGGATCGGGAGGTATTGAAGCCGTGGCGACCGTGATGGCGATCGCGAACGATCGCGTACCTCCCACAATTAATTTGCAGCATCCTGACCCTGATTGCGATCTGGATTACGTGCCCAATACCAGCCGTGAGCAAACCGTGACCGTAGCACTGTCCAATTCCTTTGGGTTTGGCGGTCACAACGTCACCTTAGTATTCAAGAAGTTCGTTGAATAGTAGCCCCCACTCTCCCTGCTCTACCCTTTGAAGGCAACGAAAGGAGATTAATCATCTCTTATTAGTTTTTTCAATAGGGATTATTGCCTATTCTCTCTGTTAATGGGATGATAGGCTTAGTAGCAATCGGGTGGTCTATCTACCCGATTTTTAAATCTCAGGTTTACATTAACCCGTCTCCAACAACCCGTCACCAACTAGGAATATGGCTGTCGCAACTCAAACACTTGAAGAACTGTGCATTAACTCGATTCGCTTTCTGGCAATTGACGCTGTGGAAAAGGCAAAGTCCGGCCACCCAGGGCTACCGATGGGCGCGGCTCCAATGGCCTTTGTGCTGTGGGATCAATTTATGCGGTTTAACCCGAAAAATCCCAAATGGTATAACCGCGATCGCTTTGTACTCTCTGCAGGTCACGGCTGCATGTTGCAGTACGCCTTAATGTACCTGACTGGCTACGACAGCGTGACGCTGGATGACATTAAACAGTTCCGCCAGTGGGAATCCAGAACGCCAGGACACCCCGAAAACTTTGAAACCCCAGGGGTGGAAGTCACCACTGGTCCCCTCGGACAGGGAATTGCCAATGCCGTTGGGCTAGCAATGGCAGAAGCGCACATGGCTGCCAGGTTTAATAAACCTGATCTGACCCTGGTTGACCACTACACCTATGTCATCCTGGGTGACGGCTGCAACATGGAAGGGGTATCTGGTGAAGCCTGCTCCCTGGCTGGTCATTTAGGGCTGGGTAAACTGATCGCCCTGTACGACGACAACCATATTTCGATCGATGGCTCGACCGACATTGCCTTTACTGAAGATGTCTCGAAGCGATTTGAAGCTTACGGCTGGCATGTGCTGCATGTGCCCAACGGCAACACTGATTTAGAGGGAATTGCCAAAGCGATCGCCGAAGCCAAAGCCGTTACCGATCGACCTTCGATGATTAAAGTGACAACAACCATTGGTTACGGTTCCCCCAATAAAGCTAATACCGCTGGCGTTCACGGAGCAGCTCTCGGTGCCGATGAAGTGAAGTTGACCCGTGAACAATTAGGCTGGAGCTACGACCCCTTTGTCATTCCCGAAGATGCCCTCAATCACATGCGTCAGGCGGTGGAACGGGGAGCCAGCAACGAAGCCGAATGGCAAGAAACCTGGGCGCAATACAAAACGAAATACCCTCAGGAAGCGGCTGAATTTGAGCGCTTACTAAGCGGCAAACTACCCGATGGCTGGGATAAGGTGCTACCCACTTACAAACCCGAAGACAAGGAACTGGCTTCCCGGAAGCATTCTGAGAACTGCCTGAATGCTCTGGCTCCCGTCTTGCCTGAATTATTTGGGGGTTCCGCTGACCTGACCCACTCCAACCTGACCGAACTGAAAGGATTTGGTGACTTCCAAAAGGGCCAATATCAAAACCGCAATATCCGGTTTGGGGTGCGGGAACACGGCATGGGTGCCATTTGTAATGGCATCGCTCTGCATGGATCTGGCCTGATTCCCTACGGTGCCACCTTCCTGGTCTTCACCGATTATATGCGGGCTTCCATCCGCCTCTCAGCCCTATCTCACGTGGGCGTGATCTGGTTGATGACCCACGACTCGATCGCCCTTGGCGAAGACGGTCCCACCCACCAACCTGTGGAAACAATCGCCTCTTTACGAGCTATTCCCAACCTGACCGTTCTGCGTCCAGCCGATGGTACAGAAACCTCTGGAGCTTACAAAGTGGCGATCGAGTACGCCAAGCAAAATCGTCCTACGCTGCTGGCTCTCTCCCGGCAAAACCTGCCCAACCTGGCTGGATCCTCCATTGAAGGCGTGGAAAAAGGAGCCTATGCGGTAGTCGATTGTGAAGGCACGCCTGACTTGATTCTGATCGGGACTGGTTCAGAAGTGGGACTTTGCGTTAAGGCTGCGGAACAACTGACCAGCGAAGGTAAGAAAGTCCGGGTCGTGTCTATGCCTTCCTGGGAACTGTTTGAAGCTCAGGACGCGGCCTATCAGGAATCCATCCTGCCCAAAGCCGTGAAGAAGCGGTTGGCGGTAGAAGCAGGGATTAGCTTTGGCTGGTGCAAGTTCGTGGGTGATGAAGGGGCAACTGTCAGCATTGATCGCTTTGGTGCTTCGGCTCCCGGCGGAGTTTGCATGGAGAAATTTGGCTTCACCGTAAACAACGTAGTTGCCAAAGCTAAGGCACTTCTAGGCTAATCCCTCATCTCTAAAAAGCTAGAGGATAGGCAAAAGGATACCAGCCTGTGTCAATCCTGATTAATAAACAGGATGGGTAGGTTTAACTCTACCCATCCTGTTTATTATGGATTAGCGGCGGCGGACTTTACTGACCATTTTGCGGGAGAGGCGCAAATTTAAGTCTTCCGAGTCAGCCCAATCTTGGAGAAGCCGGAAAAACATCTGACGATCTTCAGCCTTTAACACCGCTGTCTGATCGGCCGTTTCAATCACGTAAGGATAGCCACCGCCAATGATAATTTCGCCGCGTACCCAATCCAGTACCGTTTCCAGTAAATTGGCTTCGTACACCCAGAGGGGTACTTCCAGACGCACTGGATAACCTTCATGAGCTTTTAAGTAGGTAAAGCCAATCTGGTCAGAAATGTTGGCAGGATAACTTTTGAGAATACCCGATCTCCGGCAGCGAAATAAAGGCGTGCGATCGCCCCAGTGCATTAGCTTTCCCAATAATGCAGCATCGTGAATAGAGGACGCTTCAGGTAAGGTAAACAACCGTTGCAACATGACCGTTACATCACGAGCATAGGTGGTATCGATGTAGGCGACCAGGGGGACACAGTACTGCTTACTGGCCTGCAACAACTCCACAATGCAGTTGACATAAAAGCGACGAGTTTCTTCATCAAAGGCTTCGGCAAATGTAGTAACCAGGGAGCCATCCAGAAAGGCTAGACAATTCTTGCATCCGGAGCGATCGTTCATATACTGGATCAGCCGTTCAGTTTCCATCTCAAACCGGCGCATATTCACCCGCCGATCAACCGGATCAGCACTGCTATTGACCTGCAAATCAGTTGGGGTCATCACATCCAGGTCAATATCCTTTTCGTAGTAGCCATCCGTGCGGTGCAGATTCTCAAACCAGCCAATTTGCACCAGCGCCACAGGAATCGACAAATCCTTGCCGGGATAAATTTGCGAACCATCAACAGCAAAGGTGGAAATTCCTGTGAGCCGATCGCGCACCCACTGATAGCTCTCTTCCCGGCTCTGCCACACCAATCCAGACCGAATCACCCAATTGGGGCAATCGCCCAGAGGCTCTAACGGCTCTGCCCCCCAATCGTCGGAATTAAAGCAGCTCAGTTGCTCTAGCAGAGCTTTCTCAGAGTCTTGGGAGGCTTCTGCCAGCGCTGCCCGATATTTCTGTAAGGCTTGCAACGCCGCCTGATCGAAGGTTTGAAAGTGCGATCGTTTAGCCTGCAAGAGCGCGAGAATTTGGGAGGGTTTGAGAGGCATGAGGTTTTTCGATATTATAATCCATCTGATCTTTAAAGGATGGGGGCGATCGGGCAATCACCGCTGCTGTTAGAGAGTTTCTGTCCAGGGAGGCAGAGTCATTAAGTCATTAATATTGAGAAGCATAGTGTCACAAATCGTATCCAGTGGTAGGTCATTGGGATCATGACCAAAGGGATTTTCAATCTCAATCCCAATTTCTTCAATGCCGAACAGTGTCAAGCTAATCAGCATCACGATCGAGCCTGTCCACCAGCCCAAGGTGCCAACAACCTGAAATGGAAGCAACAGACAATACAATAGCAATAACTGCTTCAGGTGAATGGCATAGGCTAAAGGCATTGGAGTTTTGAGAATCCGTTCACAACCACCAACACAATCTACCAGAGTGTTTAACAGATTTTGCAGAGACATCAGTTGGTAACTATCTAATAGCCGCCGCTCATACTGTTGCTACAAATAATCACCAATCCAAAAAGCAATCTTTAGAGGCGGATGATGCATTCCCTGCAATTTCTGAAATTGGTCTGCAGGCATCAGGGTTTCCAACTCTTCACTAATCCACTCCTGCCTTAAATGCAACTTCGTAGCAACGGCAAAGGCAACCAACAGGTGCAATACCATAGCCTTCTGGTCACGTTCCTCCAGCGATCAGGCCGGAACCATAATCCAGATTTGTCGAGCCAGATTACGAGAGGTGTTGACTAACGTTCCCCAAATTTTGCGACCTTCCTAAAACCGCTCGTAGGCTATATTTGTCCGAAATACCAGCAACAATCCCAGCACAATATTAGGAATCAAGCTGGCCAGGATTGGCAGGGCAATAGGAATCTGAATATAAAGCAGCAGCGAAATGAGAATCCCAAACACGCCACACAGTAGGGTACGCCCCAAAATAGAAGGAATCACGGAGCCTTTTAGCTGCAGTGCCATGCGAAACCAGTTTTTGCGTTCTGTAAACATACCAAGTGCAGATCGGGGTTCGGGATCAGAGTAAGCTTAACAACTCTTATCATGAGGTAAAGCACCAATATTCATCTTCATGCTGAGTCAAATCAAAGACCTTGCGGCTAACCTTGCTCCTCGCCTGATCGAGATTCGTCGCCACTTGCACAGCCACCCAGAACTGAGTGGTCAAGAATATCAGACAGCCGCCTATGTAGCTGGCGTACTCTCCTCCTGTGGCCTACAGGTTAAAGAAGGAATTGGCAAGGTAGGAGTAGTAGGGGAACTGCAGGGGCAGGGAACCGATTCCAGACTGCTGGCCATTCGTACCGATATGGATGCCCTACCAATTCAGGAACGGTCTGGATTAGACTTTGCCTCACGGCAAGCCGGAGTGATGCACGCCTGCGGTCATGATGTTCACACCACGGTGGGATTGGGCACGGCTATGGTTTTGTCCCAGTTGTCGGAAGCTCTCTCCGGAAATGTGCGGTTTCTGTTTCAGCCGGCTGAGGAAATTGCTCAGGGCGCTACCTGGATGGTTCAGGACGGCGTGATGGAGGGGGTTTCTGGAATACTGTCAGCGCATGTGTTTCCGTCAATTCCAGCAGGAGTGGTGGGCATCCGATACGGGGCCTTGACGGCAGCGGCAGATGATCTGGAAATTGTCATTATGGGAGAGTCGGGGCATGGCGCTCGGCCTCATGAGGCGATCGATGCTGTGTGGATCGCAGCTCAAGTCATCACGACCCTGCAGCAAGCGATCAGCCGCACCCAAAATCCCTTACATCCCCTCGTACTGACGATCGGACAAATTCAAGGCGGACGGGCACCCAACGTGATTGCCGATCAAGTGCGATTATTAGGAACAGTGCGATCGCTGTATCCCGACACCAGTGAGTCTCTCCCGGAATGGATTGAAAACATTGTGGCTGGGGTATGTCACTCCTTTGGTGCTCGGTATGAATACAAATATCGGCGCGGTGTACCTTCTGTTCAAAACGATGTCACCCTGACCCAACTGCTAGAATTGGCAGCCAGAGAATCCTGGGGAGACAGCAGCGTGCAGATTATTCAGGAACCCTCCTTAGGTGCAGAGGATTTTTCCGTCTACCTGCAATATGCACCTGGCAGTATGTTTCGGCTAGGAGTGGGGTATCGAGATCGGCCCAATCCGCCCCTGCATCACCCTCAGTTTGAAGTGGATGAGTCCGCGATCGTGACTGGGGTAGTCACGCTTGCCTATGCCGCCTGTAAATACTGGCATCATTCATTACCCCTACTCAACCCAGGCCCCTGAGAACCAGAAGCCAGGAGACCTTACAGGTTGCCCTATGAGAAGACTTGTTTTTTCAGGTACTTCAGCGAATGAACGACAAAGAACGAATGACTAATAACAGAATGATGAGTTAGGTGATTGCCGTAACATCACCTTGAGGCTTTGATGCGTTATGCTGGGCTAACCAATCCGATATAAGCATCTGGAGTGATCAACCTTAAAATTTTTAAGCGGCCCTTTAACTATTGAGGGGTTGGGGGAGCTATAAGTCCCGCGCTGTATGCGAAGC